>CAYOAR010000153.1:0-1583 GCA_964402105.1 uncultured Dehalococcoidales bacterium | reverse complement strand
TCGACCGCGCACTGCCAGATGTACGTGATGGCCTCAAGCCGGTCCACCGCCGCATCCTATATTCCATGGGGGAAAATGGCATTCGACCTGGTGGTGCGTTCCGTAAGTCGGCGCGTATTGTCGGGGATGTGATGGGCAAATATCACCCGCATGGCGACAGTTCGATTTATGATGCGATGGTACGTCTAGCTCAAGATTGGAGTTTGCGTTACCCATTGGTGCAGGGACAGGGAAACTTCGGTTCGATGGATGGTGATCCGCCAGCTGCTAGCCGATACACCGAAGCCCGCTTGGCTCACCCAGGCAATGAGCTTCTGGCAGATCTCGACAAAGATACGGTAGATTTTCGTGATAACTATGATGGCTCAGAGCGTGAGCCAGTGGTTTTGCCGGCCAAGTTGCCGCACTTGCTGCTAAACGGCCAGATGGGAATTGCGGTTGGGATGGCGACAAACATCCCGACGCACAATTTGGGCGAGCTGGTGGACGCCGTGGTGCATATGATTGATAATGGCACAGAAGACACAACGCCAGAGGAGCTGCTGAGGTATGTCAAGGGTCCAGATTTCCCAACTGGCGGTGAAGCTTACGGCGGTGCCCCGATGAAACAAGCATATCTAACTGGGCGCGGCAGCGTAGTGATGCGTGGGGTTGGAGAGGTGGTGGAGGGCAAAAAAGGCAGATACCAGATTGTTTTCACCGAGGTGCCGTATGGAGTGAGTGTAGAGGGCTTGAAAGAGAAGGTTGCCGAGCTTGCTAAAGATAAAAAAATTAGCGGCATCTTAGATGTTCGCAACGAAACTTCTCGGGGCAAGGTACGTTTTGTAGTAGATCTCAAGAAAGATGCTTTTCCAAAGAAGGTTATGAACCAATTGTTCAAACTGACACCTCTGCAGAGTAGTTTCCACTATAATATGCTTGCGCTCGTGAATGGTTTGCAGCCAAGAGTGCTGGGTCTGAAGGATATTTTATCGGAGTATCTTAAGCATCGGCAAAACGTGGTGCGGCGGCGCACGGAGTACGAGTTGCGAAAGGCCCAGGAGCGCGCGCATATCCTCGAGGGCTTAAAGATCGCTCTCGATAATATCGACGCAGTGGTTAAGTTAATCCGAGCAAGCAAAAGTTATGAAGAGGCCCGCGATGGCTTGATGAAGAACTTTAAGTTGAGCGAGATTCAAGCGCAGGCTATTCTGGCGATGCAGCTGCGAAAGCTAACTGGCCTAGAGCAGCAGGCAATTGAGGATGAACTATCCCAGTTGCAGGCCTTGATCAAGAAGCTAAAAGAGATTCTGGCTAGCGAAGAGAAAATCTTGGCGATTATCAAGCATGAACTGCTGGAGATTAAAGAGAAATATGGCGACAAGCGCCGTACCAAGATCATTAATCATGAACTAGGCAAGATGAGCGACGAAGATTTAGTTCCAGATGAAGACGTAGTTGTGCTTTTAACAACAGAGAATTACATTAAGCGCACTCGCCAGAGCGATTATCGTAAACAGAATCGTGGCGGACGAGGCAAAAAGGCCGCGACCACCAAAGAGACCGATGTGATCGAACAGGTGATCACCAATAAGGGCCGGGTT
>CAYOAR010000152.1:0-3244 GCA_964402105.1 uncultured Dehalococcoidales bacterium | reverse complement strand
CTAGGCGCTCGATGTCCATGACCTGAAATTCAATGTCGGGGTAGCTGCGTTTGGCGACATCTATTAGACCGCGTGATATATCCGTGCCAACCACCAGAGCCCCCATTTTTGTCAATGCGGCGCACTCCTCTCCCGAGCCACACCCAATACATAAAACGCGCTTCCCTTTAAGTTTGGGCAACTTGGCACGCATGGCGGGCTTTTCCAGGTAGGTATGAGTAGGGTTCTGGTTAGTGCGCATCCTTTTGGCCCATTGGTCGGCCCAGTTGTCGTAAGATTCAATAACTGTTTTATCTGCTGGCATGGTTGTATTATACAAGATGTAGTAGTTTTTAGGCAATTCTGGTGCGGGTACGGGGAATCGGACCCCGGTCTTATGCTTGGGAAGCATACATACTACCATTGTACTATACCCGCACGCCGTTTGGAGCCACCTCCGAGGCTCGAACTCGGGACCTCATCTTTACGAAAGATGCGCTCTAGCCAGCTGAGCTAAGGTGGCAACCTATACTAAATTATACCAAAAAATGATATAATGATGGGCATGAAAAAAGATCAGTCGATCAAGCATGCTTTTAGCGCAGTTCTAAAGAGCCGGATGTTTGTGCTGCTCTGGATTATCATGGCGGTAGAGGTAATTTTTGTTGGGCTACTGGTCTTCTTCTATGCGCGCCTCTGGCAGGCGGGGGTGCCGGTGCGGTTTGATGGCTTTTCTGATGCACGGGTTTTCCTCGCGAACGGCTCATATTTGCTTAATTATCTCTTCTTGGCACTGGTCATTGCTTTCGCAAACTCAGTCGTGGCACTGAAGATTTTCGTGATTAAAGGGCGCACATTGTCTCTGCTCACGATGTGGGCAACGGTGGCGATCCTTGCGGTTGCAGCGATCCTTGCGGCGACCTTATTTGGGCTAGGGAGTACCCTGGGCTAGATGAAAGTCCTCGAGATCCCGCTGGGGAAGCGCTCCAAGTTCTATCGGTTTTTTGAGATGCTTCCGGGGCTAATCAGTATTGGGGGGATTGTCCTGTTGGTTGTCTTGAGTATTTTCGCACCAGTAGCCGCCTCGATTTTCATGCTATGCCTGGTTCTGCTGATGTTTGTGAGGGCTGTGGGCATGGCTTACCGCACCGTTCAGGGTTACCAGCTGTACAAAAAGTCTTGCACCGTTGCCTGGGACAAGCGCTTGAAGAACCTTTCGGAGCCCGAGGTTGCGCTGGGCAAGATAGAAAAGACCGACAAAAAACTCTATGCGATCAAGGTGCACGAGCAGAATCTGCAGAGAATCCTTGCCAACCCCGACGGCTTCCCGAGTGTAGACGAGATTATTCACGGTGTTTTTATCTTCATCTACAACGAAGGCTACGATGTGCTTCGGCCTACACTCGAGGCGATTAAAGCTAACCACTACGACATGAAAAAGGTAGTGATTGTGCTAGCGTACGAGGAGCGGGGTGGCCAGGCAGCGAAGGACACGGTCGATGCCATAGTGCGTGATTACACTGGCGTTTTCGCCGACATTCTACCGATTGAACACCCGCAGGGGCTACCAAACGAAATTGTTGGCAAGGGGCCGAATGCGACCTATGCAGGCGAAAAGTTCACCGAGTACGTTCGGGGGCGCAAGATTGACCCCGAAAATGTGATTGTTACCACATTAGACTCCGACAACAGAATGGAGCCGAATTATCTGCCATATCTGACATACGAGTGGATCGTCGCGCCAAATCGCCAGAAGTTGTCCTATCAGCCAATCTGCTTGTTCACCAACAATATCTGGGATGTCCCGGCGCCGATGCGTGTAGTGGCGGTGGGAAACAGCTTCTGGAACATCGTCTCGTCTACTCGCCCGCATCTGCTTCGCAATTTTGCCTCACATTCTCAGGGACTACAGGCGCTAATCGATATGAATTATTGGAGCAAGCGCACCATCGTTGAGGATGGGCACCAGTATTGGCGCTCGTATTTTCATTTTGACGGGGACTATTCGGTAGTGCCACTCAAGGTGGCGATTGGCCAAGATGCCGTGCTCTCCGACACCTATTGGAAGACGCTCAAGGCACAATTTGTCCAGGTGCGTCGCTGGGCTTATGGGGCAAGCGATGTGGCATATGTGGCCGAGAGCATCCGCCTGCGGGGCAAAAAGGTCAAATTTTGGCCGGCCTTTACGCGGTTGATACGTCTACTCGATAACCACACCTCTCAGGCGGTTATGGCGCCCTTGATTGCGTTCGGTGGCTGGATCCCACTGATTGTGGCACCGCTCTCGCCGGTGGTTCTCACTGTACATGAGTTACCGATGCTCTTGGGGCAGGTTCAGATGGTGGCTGTCTTTGGTATCCTAACCACGATGTTCACTTCGTTTTTGTTGCTGCCGCCCAAGCCAGTGGAGCACCACGGCGTGAAACGCTTATTGATGGCCCTGCAGTGGATTTTGATGCCTGTCACCTCTATTATCTACACCTCGGCCAGTGCTTACTATTCGCAAACCAGGCTACTGTTTGCGCGCTATATGACTGTGTTTGATGTGACTCAAAAGACTGTCAAAGGCAAGAAGGCAAAATAAACGGAATATAAAAACCTGCCTCTTTGGTCGTTACCGACACCTTGGGGCAGGACAAACTTGCTTGTATGGTTGTGCAATGTTTTTGCTTTCGCTCAGTCAGGGCTATTGGCGAGGGATTTCCTCGTAGTCCAGCCTGAGCTGTGATAGTTTGGAGGGTCGCCCCTCTTGAATAATGGTGTTACGCATTATGCCTAGGAGTATAGCACACTTCGTGCTAAAAGTCAAGAGGTTGCCATAAGCACAATATATCACAAATGGTATAAAACCCCTGTAAAAGCAATTCCAATGATTACAGCCTTTTTTATCAGTTCTGTTTTATCCAGATCTTTATTTACATCAAGACCGGCTTCCAGATCGTTTGGTGTCTTTTTTTCCATAAAATTGTTTCATTCTCCTTCGGACTGGTTATTCATCGATTAAAAGTTGTATAGGTGAATAAACTTGGTTATGCATCCGCCAAATCTTGGATGGATGCATAACCTGAAAACTGTTATTTTTTGTATTCAGGCGGCAGCAAATGGTCAGGAATTTTATATCCTATTTCCTTGAAATACCGTATTGCACCGGGATGTAATGGAATAGACGCGCTTAAAACGCTCTCTTTGATAACGTGCCTGAATGATCCGGAACCGGCAACAAGCTCACTCATCTTGCTGAATATGAGTGAAACAATTTCATATG
>CAYOAR010000151.1:0-4597 GCA_964402105.1 uncultured Dehalococcoidales bacterium | reverse complement strand
GACCAAGGCGACAGGCAAAAGGCCGCCCTTCGTTCGTTTCAGCTGGGTTTCTTCCATCCTAGATATACTCAATTAAGCAAACCGTCACACAGTGCGCGCACGTTTCAATTACCAACTAATTATAACAATTAAGCAAAATCTGTCCAGCAGCACGCTCAGCAACATACCTAGGCTACCCCCGAGTTAGGACTGGTTTTTCTCTGCCCGCCCCTCGGTTTCAATGTCAAGCATCAGGCGCTTATCGCTGAGTGTGAGGCGGGTCTTTTCAAGAAGCTCTGGGCGGCGTAAAAGCGTACGCCGGAGGGATTCTTTGCGCCGCCATTTTGCCACTTCGCCGTGGTGGCCGGAAAGCAGCACATCGGGTACTTTCAGCCCACGGAACTCTGGAGGTCTTGTGTACTGCGGATACTCCAATAATCCTGCCGCATGCGATTCCTCCAGGATGGACTCGGCCGACCCCAACACCCCAGGGATAAGCCTCACCACTGCGTCAGCTACCACCAGTGCCGGAATCTCTCCTCCTGAGAGCACATAATCACCCAAGCTTATCTCTTCGGTCGCCAAGTGAGTCCGGATGCGCTCGTCCACTCCCTCATAATGACCGCAAATGAAAAGCAGCCGATCATATCCCGCCAAACGACTTGCTGCTGCCTGCGAAAAAGGTTGACCTTGCGGTGTTAACAGAATAACAGCGTATCGCTCAGCTGCATCTTGTCCCAAAAGAGCCGCCTCCACAGACTCAAAAACAGGCTCTGGCTTAATCACCATACCCGCCCCGCCTCCGTAGGGATAATCGTCAGTGATATGGTGCTTATCATGGGTATAATCACGAATGTTATGGACGCAAAAACTCACAAGCCCCTTGTCCTGCGCCCGCTGGAAAATGACGCTTTCTAGGGGCGAGATAAAGAGTTGAGGGAAAAGGGTAAAAAAATCAATGCGCATAGCAACTACTAGAGTCAAGGGTTAAATACGACTTTCCCACATCAAGCCAAACCCGGCAACATGCTGACACGAGACTACTGTCTTTCATTCCGCGAATAACCCCGACAGAACTACACATGGTGTCAACATTTTAACATCTCAGGCCTATTTTTGTTTTTCGCCGCTGACTACTAAAAAGCAACTGCGCACAATTAGATCATTTGTTCCGTTTTTCCGTCACATTATTATTATTGTTAAGTTATATTGTAAAACAAACGACAATTTCTTCATTTTTAAAATTTTTTCTTATAAAACCTCTTGACAACGTGGGTTCATTGTAGGGTAGAATGGGTAATTGTGGGAGAAAGTGGTAAATAATTGGCAAATATTATGTTTTTTGGCGAATTCGAATATCGTTTAGATGAGAAGGGGCGCTTCCCCATACCGCCTCGTTTCCGCGCGGCCTTTCGCGATGGGCTGGTCATCGCCCAAGGCATTGAGAAGTGCCTTACTGTCTACACAAAATCCGAATGGAAGAAACTAGCCGACGCCATCACCGGCAGCAACCTGTCTCCCAGTAAGTTGCGCGCCCTCAACCGAGCGCTCTTCGCCACCGCTTTCGCACTAGTGCCGGATGCCCAGGGGCGTATCGGTCTGCCCACGAGTCTAAGGAACTATGCCGACATCGGAGACGATGTGGTCATCGCCGGGGCTAACAACTATCTTGAGTTGTGGAATAAAAACACTTGGGAAACCGAGAAGCTAACCAGCCAGGAGCAAGCCTGGCAAATCATTGAGGGGCTCGAAAAACGCTAGATGACACTGCTGACAACTCATACCCCGGTTATGCTAAAAGAAGCAGTCGAAGGTCTCGCCGTGACTGTCGGCGGTCGCTACGTCGACTGTACACTGGGAGCCGCCGGGCATGCACGTGTCATACTGGCGCACAGCCAGCCCGGCGGGCAGCTGCTGGGTCTCGAGGCTGATCCAACCGCCGTTGGTATAGCCCAAGAGAATTTAGCCGACTTCGACCGCGCCGCTCTCATCGTAAATGACAATTTTGTAAACTTAGAAGCTGTATGCCGCACGCATGGGTTCGCCCCCGTCAACGGCGTCCTTTTTGACCTTGGAATTTCATCTCATCAGCTCAGTCCAAGCGGACGCGGCTTCAGTTTCCAGTACGATGCACCCTTGGACATGCGTTTCAGTCCTCGCCAAGTGCGCTCTGCCGCCGACATCGTGAACACTTTCACCGAGGATGAGCTTGCTCGGCTTATCTACGAATACGGCGATGAGGAGCGCAGTCGACAAATCGCCCACGCCATAGTACGCGCACGGCCATTTGCCTCGACCATTGAGCTGGCTGGTGTGATCGAAAGGACTATCCCCGGATACCATCGTCTCCATCCCGCAACCCGCACTTTTCAAGCCTTGCGTATCGCCGTTAACAATGAACTGGAGCACTTGGCATCTGCACTGGAACAAGCCGTAAACATACTAGGGTATGGCGGACGGCTAGTGGTCATTAGTTACCACTCGTTGGAAGATCGTCTCGTCAAGGGTTTCTTAAGACGTGAGTCAGCTGAATGCATCTGCCCGCCGGGACTGCCGCAGTGCGTCTGCCGGCACACCCCGCGCCTACGGCTCATTTCAAAGAGCGCTATTACCCCCAGCCCAGCTGAAATAAGTGTCAATCCGCGGGCACGAAGCGCCAAGATGCGAACAGCTGAGCGGGTAGTTACTAGTGAATCTGGCAAACGCCGTGCGTCTCGCTCAGGCAAAATTTTAAAGGCATCAAAAAACTAAATATATCCAAAGTCGGTGTTTCAACCAAGGTTGAGGCAAGGCCGCTAAGCCAAGAAGCCGCGGCATTGTCATCCGAGGGTTAATCACAACAGTAAATAAAATAATAAAACCAGGAGGAGTCGATGGGTAAAAAGCAACTGCTAACTGCGATTGACGTGGGAACTACTAAGATCTGTACCATCATTGCCGAACAAGGTGACAATGATAGCGTCCGGGTGGTAGGGGTAGGCATCACGCCTTCCTACGGCATGCACAAGGGCTTGGTGGTCAACATCAATGACGCTAAGGAATCAATCCGAGAATCGGTCAGTAAAGCCGAACAGGCCTGCAATTTTAAAGTTGAGTCGGCTTACATCGGCGTGACAGGGCGACACGTAAACTCCACCAATAACCGTGGGGTGGTAGCCATCACCCGCAACGACCGCTTGGTGCGCCCGGATGACCTTCGGCGCGTCATGAGCACCGCCCAGGCGGTCAAGATGCCGTCAGACCGCAAACTATTACATGTTATTCCCCGCACCTACGCCGTAGACGGCCAGCCGGGAGTGAAAAACCCAGTTGGCATGCATGGTTTCCGCTTGGATGTAGAAACCCACATCATCACCGCCGCCTCTAACTCCATCCAGAATCTGGTAAAGTGTGTGCGGGGTGTAGGCATCGACATCGATGACATGGTGCTCGAACCTTTAGCATCATCTGAGGCCGTTCTCACCGAAGACGAGCGTCAGGTTGGGGTAGCCATTGCTGACATCGGCGGCGGCACCACCGACATCTGCGTCTTTAAAGAAGGCAGCATCTATCATACCGCCATATTGCCCGTAGCCGGCTACCAGCTCACTCGTGACGTCGCCATAGGGCTGGGTTTGCCATTTGAAGTCGCCGAGGAAATGAAGAAACGTTTCGGCACAGTCTTACCTGTCTATGAGAGCAACTTGAGGCAGGGTAGCCCTATCTCCGAGGATGGGCATGGTGTTTCTTACCAAGACCTGTGCGATATTTTGCGCGCCCGCGTGGAAGAAATCCTGCGCCTCGTCCTTCTGGAGCTTCCGGGCTCAGACTATGAGTCGGTCATCCCGGCAGGCTTGGTGCTCACCGGCGGCTCGTCCAATATCTCAGGCATTGAGAATCTAGGTTGCGACATCCTTAAGCTCCCTGTGCGCGTTGGCTGTCCGCTCCACATCACGGGCATCACCGATGCTTTGCGCGACCCGGCTTACGCCACCAGCGTGGGTTTATTGCTTTGGGGAGCTCAGAACGGCGGGCGTCGTACTACGGAATGGACCAGCGGCGGCTTCTCCGCTCGCTTAAAGGGCTTGGCCAACCGGCTCGCTAGTTTCTTCAAAGCCGGATAAATAAAAGTAAAAAATAATACTGAGGAGATAGAAGAAAATGGCAAAGACAAGCTTTGTTCCCAACCCAGCCAGAATTAAGGTCTTCGGATGCGGCGGCGGCGGTAGCAATGCCATCACCCGCATGGTGCGCGAGGAAATACATGGGGTCGAGTTCATCGCAGTCAACACCGACGCCCAAGCCCTCGCCATCACTGAAGCTCCGATAAGACTCCAAATTGGTGAGAAGATAACACGCGGCCTAGGAGCCGGCGGCGATCACAACGTAGGCCAAAAGGCAGCGGAGGAAAGCCGCGACGATATTAAAGAGCTCACGACCGGCGCTGACATGGTCTTCGTTACCGCCGGCATGGGCGGCGGCACAGGCACAGGCTCGGCACCAGTTGTTGCCCAGATCGCTAAAGAGTCTGGGGCGCTCACCATCGCCGTCGTCACCAAGCCCTTCGCTTTCGAAGGGGCACACCGCACCAAGGTCGCCCAAGAAGGCATTGCTCGCCTTCTGCCCAAGGTTGACACTC
>CAYOAR010000150.1:0-2006 GCA_964402105.1 uncultured Dehalococcoidales bacterium | reverse complement strand
AACTCGTACTTCTTCTTTATGCAGTCTTGCTTGCAAAGTATTTTCATAGTTTTTGTCTCCAAATAGAAAAAGCCCCTCGGTGAGGAGGAGCTTTTGAGATTAGCCTATGGGTTGCGGTTAGGTATCTTCCTCGTCTTCCTCTTCGTCGTCATCCTTGATTTTGGTATCGCGCCAGTCAACCTCGGTATCACCAGTGATGACAATACAGTCTAAGCGCTCTTTCTCGCGTTGCACCATGGCGTCTATTTCATCCCACATTCTCTAATCCCTCCCTCCAAGGTATGAATATGTCATCGTCAATATAAGAGTCCAGTGCTTCTTCTCGTGTATCGCCGATGGCTTTCGCTACCGCATTTCCCACGGCTAACCGAGCCTTTTTAAACTCTTTCATGGTCTTTGGCACGGGAATGCTGATGATTGCTTCTTTCGCCACATCGTTGGCTTTCATGGTGCGAAAGTCATGATTGATATACTCATCATTGCCCGATATACGCCTGAGATAGCGCCTTGATTTCTCGCCGTTGGTATTGAACAGAGGATTGTCTGGCCCCTTAATCCTGGCTTTTATCATCTCCGCTAATTCAGCATCATCAAAGGTGTGCTGTTGCCGAACTCCCTTTTTCCCGATAAAGTCAAAGCTGACAGTGCTACCATCAACCGACACGTGTTTGCCCTGCAAGGTGCTGGCACCATAGGCTTTTACTTTGGCCTTGGTGTCCGCATTGCTGCCTATCCTAAAGCCTGTTCGAAGTACCAGTGCCAGCAAATCTGCCTCTTCGACTTTCCCTGCATCCTGTTTAAGTTGCTCTTTAATCTGCGGCATATCTGCTACAAATTGTTTCTGCCGCAGAAACTTTTTAACTTTTTGTCGGTCGCCATAATCTTTGGTGTAAATGGATGTATGGCGGCCTGCTGCGTCTCTGCCTGTGGCCTGTAACTCCGCATCTTTTTCTGTTGCGACCCGAACATTCGTCCACCCTGGGGGAATAAGACTGCCCGATGGGGTATGGGTGGTTCCGGCCGGAGCAGGCACAAGATGCGCTGTTTTAGGTGCCTTAATTATACCACTTTTGGGTTTATTTTGCGAGTGCCCTGTGCCTGAACCACCGCTTCCTCCATCCGTAAACTTCCCATCCTCATCCCTCGGATGATCGGCTTCGTTAAAGTCAGCCTTAATGCCGCCAGACGCGCTATGTGCCTTTTCTACGACCTCTTTAATCAAGTCCTCGTATTCGGTCATAAGCTGGTCAAGACTTCCTTCAGCTGACGGTATGCGCTTGCGTCCCAGATTCCGGCGGGCCTGCTCAAAGACAGCTTTCACCGCTTTTGGGTCGCTTGCACTCTTAAGCCCATCTCTAATGCCGGCGGCTAGGGCTTCCGGCACCGCCTTGCATTCGAAAGGGCGGGTATTCGTCTTTCCGAGCCGTTTCAAGGTGAATGTTTCCCAAGCATCTATCTCGCTTTTGGTGGAGAGTTCAGGGAGTTCATCTTCAGGTTCAAGGGAGAGTTCGAAGTTCGGCTTGGGGCTTGGCAGCCCCAGCGTTGGGGGCGCCCCTAAGCTTGGCAGGCCCATGCCCTGCTGCTGGGAAGCCATGCTGTCTACCTCCTTGAGGGGAACAGGGGCGGATCCCCAAACCCGATAGTCCCGTCCTAAGCCTCCGGGGATTGGGGGAAGTCCTCGCTTCTTCCTGAGGTAGTCAGCCGTTATCACTCCGTCATGGAGCATGAGGGAATCAATGCTGGCATCTTCCATGCGGTAGTGGAGCTGTTTGGTTGTCCAGACGAATTCAAGGTGAGGCTTACCACAGTGGTGTTCAATGAGGCTGTCAAAAACAGCCTTGAAGTGCTGCATGAGGGGCACGGTGGATTTCTCGGAGGCGTTTTCCTCGACAGTTTCGGCAGTAGCACGGTTGTTCATGCGCACAAAGGGAGTGGGCGATACCCCGAAGCGATGGCAGATGATACGAGCCAGCCACTCGTCGAATTGAGCATCGAAGGTCAGCTGT
>CAYOAR010000149.1:0-3102 GCA_964402105.1 uncultured Dehalococcoidales bacterium | reverse complement strand
GTCGTGGCTATCGGGGCATCAGGAGCAGTTTTTGCCCTCGGCGGAGCGCTCGCTGTGCTGCGCCCTCAAATGAAAGTGATGACCTTTCCCATCCCCGTGTCCATGCCGCTGTGGGTGGCGGTCTTGGGTGGCTTTGCTTTGCTCTCGTTCCTCACAGGCATTGCTTGGCAGGCACACCTAGGCGGACTTCTCTTTGGCGCAGCAGTCGGATACTTTTTTAGGCAACGCCGGTACTAGGTAGCCCCACTTCTTTTCCCCAAAACCAAAACGGCCTGGAAAGCTACCTATTGCTCTTCAGCTCTTCTTTTAGGCTTTCAAGGTCGCGTCGGATGGCTCTTTCTTTCTGCATGAGCGCGAAAATGTAGATAAAGAGACCGACCCAAACAACTGCAAAAGCCGCAACGATATAGTTTACGTTGTTAAGCATTTATTCTTCTCCTTTTAATTCTTTTAATTTAGCGATCTCCTGAGCATCTTCTTTTAAGCGGAGGCGGAAGATCATGAGCGCCAGGAAAAGCAAGCTGAAAGCAACGACCCCCATTACCAGCGTGATAATCATCCCGGGTTCACTTAGTTTGAAAGCCTCCCCCCCGGGGTGTATTCGGCGAGAGACAAAAAGAGAGAGGATAACTATAGGCACGTCTATGAAGCCGATGATGCCAAAAACGGCAGAATAGCGCGCTCTTTGCCCCGGTTCGGTGATGTATGCGCGCAAGAGAAAGTAACCCATATAGATAATCCACAGTACAAGTGAACTGGTGAGACGCGCATCCCAATCCCACCAAATACCCCACTCAGCTTTGCCCCAAATGGAACCGGTTAGCAGGAGGAAAGTGGTAAAGATGAGCCCAAGCTCCGCTGCTGTGGATCCTATCATGTCCCAAAATATGCGCCGTGTTCTGAGGTAAGCAATTCCTGCTATGAATACGATAAGAAAACCTGTTAAGGCAATCCATGACACCGGAATATGAAGATAGAAGATGGGATTATGTTGCATGAGGGTGCTTCCCGTCTTGGATGGAATAATGAGAAAGTCCATAGCAATAGCTGCTATTACCAAGAGGGCGCTTGACACAAGCAGAATTTTCGTGCGCATCGTGCTCCTTTGATGTGTAATGGAGATCTTTATTCCTCAATCACATAAGAGAATACTAGAAATGGTACCGTAATGAAAATTATATCGAAAGCGATGAGAATGATGAGCCAAATAGACATATCGCCAAAACTCCCCCCGCTAAGCGCTAAGGCCGAGGATTCCACTGTGGCGATAATGACCGGGCTTACTACAGGCAAAAAGAGGACAGGCAGCACCATCTCGCGCGCTCGGGTGTTGACGGCGAGGGCGGCAAAAACAGTGCCTACGGCGGTAAAACCTATTGTCCCCAGAATAGTAACAACGATCGTTTCAATTTGGAAAACATTGATGTTGAAGAGCAGTGCGAAGATAGGCATGATTACTGTTTCTACCATCAACAAGAAGAACAGGCTCCCCAACATCTTGCCGGTGTAGATAGCCTCCCGCCCTGCGGGGCAGGCGAGTAATCCTTCGAGGCAGCCCTCATCCTTTTCCGGGATGAAAGCACGATTTAAAGCCAACACTCCCGCGAAAGTAAAAGCCACCCATAATACCCCTGGCGCAAGCATCGTCATAGTAGCCGCATCTATGGTGAAAGCGAAGTTGAAGATGATGAGTACCAACACGGCGAAGACTAACACTGATGTGATGATCTCCCGTGAGCGGAGCTCGGCCACCACGTCCTTATGAGCAACAGCTAGGGCTTGTCGGAAGAACCTCACGGTTGCCCTCCTGCCGTCCGTACATAGGCATCGCTAAGGGCTGCGACAGTAAGCTCACGACTATGCGCGCTCCAAGCAACCCTCCCCTTGGCCAGTATTATCACTTCGCTTGCTGCAGCGAGTGCCCGGTCAAAGTTATGGCTTGTGAAAATGATGGTGCGGTTTGGAGCATCGTGCCGCATCATTTCCCATAGCGCTGATAGGGCTTGCGGGTCAAGCCCTGTATCTGGCTCATCCAGCATTAGAATGGATGGCTTATGGAGCAGGGCGCGTCCCAATGACAAGCGCTGGAGCATACCACGAGAGAAAGTCGCAACACGGTCATGACGGCGAGTGGCGAGGCCGACAAGAGTTAGCACCTCATTTATCCGCTCTGCTAGTTTTGCAACACCATACATCCGCCCATAAAAAGCCAGGTTTTCCTCGGCAGAGAGAGTTCCGTAGAGATAGCTTTGGTGAGATACTAACCCTAAGCGCGTGCGCATCTCTTGGTCATGCTTTTCATAGTCCAGTCCGTCTATCAGAATGCGCCCAGAGGTGGGGCGCATAACGCTGGCTAAGGTTTTGATAAGAGTGGTTTTGCCTGCTCCGTTGGGGCCGAAAATGACCAAGGTGGAGCCTGCTTCTACTTTGAGGTTCAGCCCACGCAACACCTTTGTATTGCCGAAAGACTTAACTAAGTCTTGGACTTCAACGGCAGGCGGGGACAGGCTCTTCATAAATGTGGCTTGGCCGCCCTTAGATATCCTCGCTGTCAGCGGCTTTTTTTACTGGGGCGGAGAAAGCCCAGAGCCCACCCAAGAAGAGGACAACGCTACCAATCCAGATCCATGTCACGAGAGGGGTGATCGTGATAGTAACGCCAATCTCGTGGGTATTCGGGTCTACGCCCCAAAGGCTGATGTACACATCATCGGCTAAGGTGGAGCGCACGGCGGCTTTGAATGATGATTCCCAAAAAATATCATAATTAAGTGCAGGAGAGAGTGTGCCAAGGAGTTTATTGCCGCGTGTGAGGTCAAAGCTGGCAACTAGGGTCATGGTAGTGTCGGTGGCTGAGGTCGTATAGTCGTTATAGGTCAAGACATAGTGGGTGTCTGCCACAAAAACTGACTCGCCAGGTGATAAGACGACATCGTCAAGCCGAACAGCATATACCGAGGAGCCTGTTATGCCCACGGCGATAATAATAATGGCGATGTGGACGATATAGCCGCCATAGCGAGCACGGTTGGCGGAAAAGAGGCGGCGAAACGCTCGGAAAAAGCCCCCCCGCTTATTAGCGCGGTATTGATAGATGTCGCG
>CAYOAR010000148.1:0-22428 GCA_964402105.1 uncultured Dehalococcoidales bacterium | reverse complement strand
GGGACGGACGCGTACCCGTTGCGTGCGGAGGAGTAGCCGTAACCGTTGCCGTCGGAGGAGTAGCCGTAACCGTTGCCGTCGGAGGAGTAGAGACTATCGTCGTCGGCGGAAGGGTGGTGGTAACCGTCGCCGTAGGAAGAATAGTCGGTACTATGCTTGGCCCGGTTGACCGTTCCCAATGCGCTGTCACAGTGACGTTGGCAGCAGGCATGATGAAAGTGGTAGTTATGCTTAATGGGTTAGATAAGGTAACTCCACCCACATCTACTGTCCAGCCAGCGAAGTAGAACCCATCACGGCCGCCGGCTGAGATAGTAACTGTGTCGCCTGGGGTGTAGATACCGGCGCCAGTGACGCCTGCAAAGCTGTTCTGTACTCTCACGGTGTAGCCTGTTGGAGGTACCACAACCCCGGGTCCGTATATCGCATATAGTGTGACATTGGCTGTCATGGTTATCGTGGTAATGATGGACCCGCCAGAGGTGCGCGACCAACCTGCGAAGACCATGCCAGTTGGGGGATTAGCAACAACCAAGCCCGTGAGGTCTACCACCGAGCCGTTTGCTAGGGAGAGGGGGGCTGGTGCGCCGCTGGCACCAGCGTTATCTTTATCGAAACTCAAGTTCCAGATGATGCCCACCGCGGGAATGTAGTAGAAGTCAACGTACGTCGTCCACTCGGTATTTACCGACCGAACACCGAAGTTGCCGGCTGATTTATCAGTCACAGTACCGTTCCTGTAGTTGGTGGTTACGGTTGGGGCGAGTTCCTTCTCGTTGCGCGCAATAGCATAGATGTTAGTCGGGGTATTCTTGAGAACCGATATGGTATAGGCAAAAGCCGGAGTTCCGCTTCCCACATCGTAGCAGCGTACTGTCACATCAACCATTTGACGCATGGCTGCTTCTTCGATGGTCTCGTACACGAAAGTCACTGTCTTGTCATCGTCAATCTTTGTGTAAGGTACGATACCGATACCCACCAGGACATATCCGGGCACATGAGGAGCGTATACCGTGTGGTCGGCACCTTTCGCTACCTCATAGGTCGCTGGAGCCCTTAGCTCGTTGCCGCTAGCGTCTTCCAGTTTTACCGTTATCTCAACGACATTCTTTTCGTACACGAAGAGAATGAGACCGGACACCGTTCCGCTCTTTAACGAGCCCTCACCGGTAACCAGTTTGTATCCCAAGATGTATGGTGCCGGCACCCAGATGGTCTGCCCCACTGTACCTACCATGGTATAGGACTGCAGTATGCTGAATATGGGATCGCCGGCTGCATCGGTGCCTATCTGTGTTACCGCCTGTACCAACAAGTCGTTGGTTGCCAAGCTTTCGTAGTAGAAGGTCACCTGCTGATTTCCGGCGCTAAGAGTATCTTCCTCAATTAGTACCAGCTGCGGTGAGGTACTTACCAGCTTATAGCGGATTACATACGCTGTTAGCGGTGCCGAGAAACTCGCTGCTTCGCCGATGCGGTAGTTGCCGTAATTTACAATTGTGTCTAGTACAGCCGATGACGTGATATCAACCATCACGATGTCCACGCCGCGGGTATTCTTGGCGTAGTAGAACTCGACTACTTTCGGGGTTGCGGCGTATGCCACCGTGACCGATGGCTGAGCCGGGGATGTTATCAAAGAGTAGTTGTCGGTGCTTAGATTCGGAGGAGCCACTGTTATGGAGCTGTCCACCGTGACGTTTGCGGTTTCCGTCTTGATGACGCGGCCGCTGGTGTTGGTCTCTTTAAGGATAATCGTGACGTTGCCGACAGCCTTCTCGTAGACAAACGTCAAGCTGCTGCCTGCGGCCACGCCCGGAGGAGCAGCTATTGCTTGTGTCGCTACCCCCACCAGGTTCCAGCCCGGTATGTACGGTGCGTTGTAGCTGAACGGCTGTCCGATCATGGCCGGAGCCGTAATTGGAGTGAAGCCGGGAACGGCATTGCCAGAGGTGTCCTCAGCATAGATGGTCACGGTGGCGGCCAAGCTCTTGTAGTAGAAGGTGTGGTTGATGGCTGTTGCGTTAACTGTCAATGTGGTTGGGCTTGCAGATACCGATGACAACTCATACCCATTCACATTCAAAGCTTCTACGACAAAGTTGCCGCTGCCTTTGAGTTTAAAAGTGATGTAGCTATACAGTAACGTGCCTGTGTCAATGTCCTCGCCTTGCACCGTAATCGTGATGGTGTACTCATCGATTACTTCCTCGATGGGCTGGTAGATGAAGGTAGCCGTCTTGTCCGCATCAAGGTTCGTGTAAACGATGCTCCCCGCGCTCATCAGGACATATCCGGGTACGTGAGGTGCGTAGGCGGTGAAGTTGGTGCCCTTAGCCACCTCGTAGTCTACCGGGGTGCCGAGGGAGTTGCCCTTGTTGTCCTTGGTTTCGACCGTTACCGTTACGACGTTCTTCTCGTAGATGAATGTAACGGTGCCGGACACCGTTCCGGTCTTGGACGTAGCTTCCGTCGTAAGCAGTTTGTATCCCACAATGTAAGGTGCGGGGACGGTTATGCTCTGTCCTCTCGTGCCTGTAAGAGTGTACTCTTGCAGTGTGCCGTATATGGTGACACCGGCTACGGTGTCTATCTCTGTTACCGCTCGCACCAGCAATTCGTCATCTTCCAGTGTTGTGTAGTCAAAGTTCACCACGTATGAACCGGTGCCGATGTCATCCACTATTACCAGCTGCGGGCTGGTGCTTACCAGCTTGTAGTCTGTTACCGGCGGCGCCATGAAGCTTGCCACTTCGCCGATGCGGTAGGGGCCTTGGTTTGCCACGGTGCCCAGCGAATCGGTGCCGCTGGGGTTAGTGGTCACGTCCCACAGCTCAATGTCTACTAGGCGGGTATTCTTTTCATAGTAGAACTCAATTACTTTCGGGGTTTCGGCGTATGTCACCGTGACCGATGGCTGAGCCGGGGATGTTATCAAAGAGTAGTTGTCGGAGCTTAGATTCGGAGGCGCCACTGTTATGGAGCTGCCCACCGTGACGTCTGCGGTTTCCGTCTTGATGACGCGGCCGCTGGTGTTGGTCTCTTTAAGGATAATCGTGACGTTGCCGACAGCCTTCTCATACTTGAAAGTGATGGTATTGGCCGACGCACTGACGGAGGAGATGGTCTGGGTTACCGCGCCCACCAGGTTCCAGCCGAGGATGTACGGTGCGTTGTAGCTGAAAGGCTGATTGATCATGGCCGGAGCCGTAATCGCGGCGAAGCCGGGTATAGCCGAACCGTCGGCGTCATTCACGGCCAAGATGGTGACCGTGGTGGACAAGGTCTTGTAGTAGAAGGTGTGGTTGATGTTAGTGGTGCCGGCGTTGAGTGCGGCCGGGCTTGATGCTGGGTCTACCAGGACATAGCCGTTCACATTCAGGGCAGTGACATTAAAGCTGCTGCTGTTCTTGGCCTTGAAGGTTATATAGCTGTACAGCGTGACGCCGGTATCGGCATCCTTGCCATTGATTGTTACGGTGATGGTGTACTCATCGATTACTTCCTCGATGGGTTTATAGTAGAAAGTGACATCGACATCGGTGGTGGTCAGTGTAACCGAAACACCGGCAAAGGTGCTAGTAATATCTACCACTGCTCCGGTGCCTATTTGGTAGGCTACGACAACGAGGCCATACTTGGTCGGCGGCCAGATAGTATATGTACCAGGCAGCACTTTCTCCGTGGAGTGAGTAGTCGTAGTGCCTCTGACAACTGTCTTTACTGTTAACGTCGGGCGATTATCGTCATAGCGGAACCTAATGACGTTATCAGCGTCATTCGCGCTTACGATAATGGTCTTGGGATTAGTTTCACCGGAGGCTAGGTTTAGTGAAAAACCGGGATAGGTGGCTGGTGCTGTGGCTCTAAATGATGCCCCCACCTGAACTTGGATATTGTACTCATTAATCACTATTTCATTCGACAAACTGTCAATGTAATACATGACCACGCGTACTGTGCCCATATCGGTGGCGTTGTAAATGAAGTTGACAACCTGGTCTGAACCTGAAGGGAGCTCAATATAAACGGATTTGGTATATGGCTCCATCAGAGTGTAGCCCGGAACGTCTAGGGTGGTAAGATCATTCATCTCACCGGCGCGTAGGCTAAAAGGCCCTAGGCGGCTTGCAATCTCTGTGCCAACTCCGTTAACACGGGCGATATAAACGTTTACCATGACTTTGTCGAAGTAAACCTTGAAAACGGTATCGCTGGAACTGCCGAACGCGGCGGTGGTATCAATAGAAAGCCGGCTGTCCAATGGCGTCGCGCTTTCATTGTACGTATAAAGACCGCCGAGTTCAGCCTGAAGGTCGTATACGGTGTAAATCCTTGCAGAGTTCACATTGAGCCGTCGGATGGGATCAGTTTTGCCGACCTCGTAAAGCTCAATAGTTACTTTCGATGGCTCCACGTAATTGAAAGTAACAACGTTGGTGCCGCCAACGACGGGATTAACGAATTTTACTAGGTCATCATCAAGCGACCAAAGCGGAAGGTATGGGGCAATAACCGCAAATTTTTCCCCAACGCGAGCACCCGGGAGGAACTCGGAGTAAAGCAGCTCGCCGCTTGGTCCCAGACACTGTGCATAAATCTCGGTATCAAGGCACTCGTAGGTAAATTCAACGGTGAAGTGCCCCAGTTTGGGATCAATAGTCACAGTATCCCCGGAGCCACTACTATTGAAAGCTTTGTATTGCGGGAATCCGGAATAAAGAGTCCACCCCGTCACTCTGTAATTAGGAATAGCGGGTGCTTGGATAGTATAAGGGTCATTTTCCGGGGAAACGAGCGGGTTCTTCTTCACCGTGAACTCAAAATTGAGTCTGTCGTCGGTAGAGTGGATAACAACAGTGGTGATGGAATGCTCCGTATTCTCTATGTAGTAGAAAGTGTATTCCTGATCTGTGTTGGTGAGGATAAACCGTCCACTGGCGGGCAGAACTGTCTTGCCCGGATAGAGTATCCACATGGGATTGCCGGCTAAGGGGTCATCAACCAAAAGGGTGACATCCTGTCCGACAAGGCCATCGATAATCTGCGGTGTGAGTACTGCCTTAGTACCCATGTAGGTTTCGACGATGTAATTAATGGTAATCGGCTTCGCGATCTCTCGGTAGATGATTGTTATTACCTGACCATTGGGAACAAGGGTGGTATTAAAATCTACCCCGAGATCCGTTGACAAATCATCCAACAGATGTATTGTCAGGTCGTCCATGTCCTTGTCATATTCGCCGGCAACCCAGCCGACAGCACGATAACCCGGGATGACAGGAATCGGTCCGTGGAAAGTGCTACCCAAAAAGAAAGGAACATCGACATTGGGAGCGAGAACGGTTATATCATCTTTCCAGATACGATGTTTCAGAACGATATACTCATCCTCATCGATGATGTCGTTCTCGTTAAGATCGGCGTTGTACCAGAAGTTGACCTCAGGGGTGTTAACCCCGACTGCGAGGGTGATGGCAGCGGTGGGGGAGGAGTTGCCCACTGGGTCATAGGTCAAATACTTCGACGATGGCGAGATTATCCACTTGTTAGGTTCCAGCAGGTGGGTGGCTTTATCGTCACTAAAGTTCTTCACCGCACCGGCTTTGTCTACAAAGGTAATGGTTTTCAGGAGGGTACTCGTACCATCGTTGAGCTTGCCTCGCCAGTTGATAACGATAGTGGCTTCGTACTCGTCGGGTACGCCGTTGCTGTTATCATCGGGGTAATACAGCCACTTAATTTCGTACTCTTGCCCCGTGGCAACGGTGCCTACGACGGCTGCGGCGGTGGTGTATGCGCCGGGAGAGAGCGAGGCCGGATCTGATACCCAAGGATATATAACCGTAGTTATCAATGACGAAGTCTTAACGTCCCAAAGCTCATATCCAAAGAGCACGTAATCGTCAATGCGCAGGGGAACGGGGCGGCTAACGTTTGTGCCTGGCTCGAAAGAGTTTTTAATACTAAAGCGGCCGGCGTTTGCAATGGGTGTCCGTGAGCTCGGGGAGTCTACAATGGCGAGGTAGCTTTCGGTAACAGGTATAAGGCCTGGCTTGTAGATGATGTAGATATCTACCGGAGTGTTGTCGTAAAGCTCAGGATTAAACCCATCCGGGAACG
This sequence comes from uncultured Dehalococcoidales bacterium, assembly GCA_964402105.1. Classification (GTDB taxonomy): domain Bacteria; phylum Chloroflexota; class Dehalococcoidia; order Dehalococcoidales; family UBA1222; genus WRNP01. The sequence goes on along the minus strand of CAYOAR010000148.1, from coordinate 16,302 downwards.
TGCAGTACACAACATCGGTTCCGGTCCCATTGGGCGGCGACCCGATTTTATATCCGATGGGGGCATCGTTGGGATCTTTGGTCGACTCCGGCGGGAAATAAGGCTCCATATCACACAGCCTAGCTGGGTATATTGGAACCATCATCTCCTTGAACTCAGAGGCCATATAGGGCGGACCTACGGTAGAGCCGTCTTCATAAACGTAATGGAGAGTAACATTGACCCATTTTGCGGGATCCTTTTCATAGACAAACTTGACGGTGTTGTCATCTGTTGGTTTATTGCGGTCTTGATAATATCCGAAGCTGTCGAGCACTAACTCCTTGTCTGAGTCTACGCGGTGGTATACACCATATTTGTCGGCTGTGGCTTCAAGCACGGTTTGGGCGGTTCCGCCGACCATCCGATAGTAGTCTTCGTATGCCCAGCCCGCAATCGGAATTGGTTGCACCACATCCCAACCGAGGGGAGGGGTAAACCCTGTTGAACCCTCAGGGAAAGCTAAGGCGGTTTTGCTGCGATTAAGAGGTACGCCATACCCGTTGACGGTGGCGTGAGCATTATCATTGGCGACTTGGTTCTGCGGGACGACCTGTGGGCCGTAAAGAACACGGTTGGTGCCTTGAAGTATGCCTTCAACATAGACTTGAACCGGGGTGTAATAGTTGTCAAAAGGCACCATAATGCGGGTTGTTTGGGTGCCGCTTGTGGTTTGGAGCCAAACGATACAGTTTTCACCGAATTTATTGTCAATCGTAAAATTTGTAGAGGTTATCTTGTTGAGGGTTCCGGAGTTGCCCGCGCTGGCTTTAGTGAAGGCTTCTTGGAACATTGCTGCGGTGATGGCGGGGTTGGCATAGTAGCGCGAGGTCTGCTCAGAGCCGTTGGGAGAAACGAGCAGACGCTGGTTTGACCCTCCAAGAAAATAGGGTGGATCTACGGTATAAAATGAGAGATTATAGAAAGATCGGCCGATGCCATATTCCAAGCCGGTGCCATCGTAAATCATTCCGTCATCTAAATAGAGGATAACGTATTCGACCTTATCGGCGGCGATGGTGGTGGTAATGTTCAGACCGGCCGGGAGACCATCGTAGCGCTTGATGTTTTCATCGGGGGTCGCAACGATGGAATTGAACATGGGGGTCACATCGTTCTTTACATGCACCCATGGTTCCTGCGCCACTGTTGGGCGGGTGGTGTTGGTAAGACCGCCGGTACCGGCCATTTCGCGGCTATTGGTAGTCACATAGGCGTTACCGTGCTGGTCTATCCAGCTGATGCCCCTGAACCCTGCCGAGACGTATAGGAATTGGGTTGCCACTCCGTCGAGGGTAGATGGAACCTTGCCTGCGCTGGTGTTAATCGTGGTATCAATGAGGCGAATTTCCCGGAACCAGTTGTTTCCACCCGGCACGTCGCCCAGCTTGGCGTAGTTATTCTGGCCATTGCCATAGACTTTACCATCAGCGCCTACAGCAACCATGGTCCAAGCGTAAGCTGATGCGGTTAAGAACTTCGGGGCAGGGCCTAGTGTGTAGGTGGTAGAGCTGGCCGTTAGGCTGACTGCTCTTTCAACCTGGGTTACCTGTGTCGGTACGGCCTTGTAACCGGATGCCGCTGAAAGGCCGTGACCCATATGGTTGCCTGCTGTGCTGTTGGAGCTGCCCCAGGTATAAAGGTTGCCGAGACTGTCAAGGAAAAGCCACCAACCAACTCCTACGTCAATAAGCTTAATAGGATTCGCGTAGACGGGGTTAGCAGCTGTTCCGCTGTTAACTCCCACGCCTGCTGGCAGTGTGACTCTCAAAGGCCTAGGTGAATAGCCGCGCTGAGCATCGTTTCCTGTACCGCTAACACCGCACGCCCAAGTGTAGATAACCTGATTGCCGGTGGCGATATCTACGCCCAAGGCCATGGAGGTCATATTGTTGTAGTAGTCCGCGCGGAAAATCTGCTCGAATCTAACATTGCCGACCAAAGGCTGGCTACTGTTGTCGTGAGTAATCAGCGTGGGTCTTGTTACGCCAGCACCTAATGGCGCTGTTCCAGCCGGATTGCTGAGGCCAAGAGCATTGGCAGAGCCGTCGCCTGTGAGGGAGTTGGCAGAGTTGCCCCAGATATAGAGGTTGCCGTCAGAGCCGACGACGCCGCCGCCGCAGTTGGCTGCAGTGACATCGATACCCTTGACTCCGGTCGGCAGGATTACCCGTCCCGGGCGGCCGACGGGATTATTTGTGTTGACAGCGCGCCCTACGTTTTGTTCGCCTGAATTGTTGCCTCTGTTAAGACCCCAAGACCAAACGTTGCCGTCTACGTCTAATACGACGCAGCCCGACTCGCTGGAGGAGATTTTAATAATAAAGGGCATATCTATGGCTGTGCCATCTGGCAGATATGCTTTCGTTACCTGTACTGCGATATTATTGTCGCCGCTCACTACGGGACGTCCCAGCAGGTCGTTATAGCCTCCCTGGTCGTCTTTCCACGTGTAAATGCGGCCCTCATCGTCTAGCGCTAAGACGTGCCATGAACCTGTTCTAACGTCGATGAAGTTCGCCGTTGTTTTCTGGCTCGTCGACATCTGCGCCCGCGCCGGTAAAGGCGAGACGAGGCTCCCGAAGAGCCCGCCGGGAACCATCCCCGCGAGCATAATTGCCGCAAGAAGAATTGAGCCTATCTTCTTGCCGATACCCTTTGAGAATTTCATGACTTACCTCCGTTCTTGTTTTGACAATATTGTGAATATGGCGATAGCCTTGAAAATGCGTAAGAACTGAGTTTTGTTCGCTTAGGTGCGACCGAAACAGGGGGTAAATTTGTGTTGTGAAGAGAAAGATCTGTCATGGAAAGAAGTGAGAAATGGGGCGGCTGTGAAATCTGCTGAGTTGTAACCGGACACGCCAAGACCGCAACACAACCAAGGGTTCTTAGGCTTCCTGGCGGAGCGCCACCTTCGTTGCCTGCGGCCTGTCTGTCAAAGATATATCCAGGCTTAGCGCCTGCGTTTATGGCAGCAACCTCATATTAACTTGTATCCGAGCCTTTCGGAATTAGATTTCACGACCATGCTTAAATAGCACCAATGACTAACTGTCGCTAGGTATCATAGCATGCCATATGATAGGCTATGTGTTAAACGATATATATGATTAAAGTCACATAACAAAAAGATTATGTGACAAAAACCACAAACTATGCCTACCCATGCTATCTTCCCGCCGCATTTCCCCGATCCATCATGCGGCAACCTCGCAACTGCGCTTGCCTGTCAGACTGTTGAGGACTAACTGTCGGTAGTTACTCGGCTGAACATATGATAGAGGGAGGTGCCGAGTAATAAAATGATAAATATCACAAAACTGTGTCGAGTTATACGATTGGCATGGTTTGCAGGTACCGTAGGCGAAAAACAAGAGGCGGAGATTGTGCGCATAGAGCATGACTGCCCGAACTTAGCAAGATCGGCATGCTTTCACGCCTAGATGGTACTCGGATTGCATGTTCTAACAAATAGCCGCTAAGATGATCTTGGCATAGCATTAAGATGTGTCGGCGCATGCTAATTAAGCAAAGAGATTGCCACCATCTTGGTCACATGCGGTGGCTATTGTTGCCACCATATGCCACCTCTGGTGGCAGGGGTGGGTGGTTGGCTCGAAGATAGTTCGGCGTAACTTTGGTGGTCGCGCCATAATCGACGGAATTTGCACCAAACGAGCAAAACGCAGTGCTTAATGTGCGACCAAGAAAAGACGCGGGTTTTTGGAAGGAAACGACAGCCTGAGAATTGATATTGCCAATGGTCGCGGGCTCCGTAGGAGTTTTATATCATCCGAATGCCGGAGACAACATAGTACACTCCGAACCCTGCCAGGAAAAAGGCCATGACGATAAAGAGCCATTCCTGAAAGCGCGGCGAGACGAAACGGCGGGTGCGGTGGATGGTCTGCGAGATGAACGTCAGCCAGAAAAGGTCGCATGCCCAATGGACGGCAATTAGTATGAGCAGACCACGTACCCCGAAGTCCAGAAACTTCATTACCAGCAGACTGCCGACGGTTGCCCACCAAAGGAGGAAAAAGGGGTTGAGGGCGCTCATGGTGATGCCAGCAACGAAAGCGGAGTAGGGTAGGTCTTGGCCTTCGCGCACTATTTTAAGGCGGTTGCGAAACATGCTTGCTCCCATCCAAAGAATCATGCCGCCGCCCAAGATAGCTAAGACGAGCTGCACGGCGTGGTTTTCAAAGAAGCGAGCGAAGCCGAAATAGATGAGGATGATGAGCGGGGCCTCGACGACGGCATGTCCCAAAGACATGAGCGTGCCCGCCCAAGGCGACTTGCAGCTTTTCGCCAAGGTGACGGCAAGCATCGGTCCGGGGGCAATGACTCCGGAAAGGGATATTCCCAAGGTTAAGGTAATAAGGGGCCACATGAGAGGGCATTATAGCAAAATTAGCTTGATCCGTTGGGGTTCCCGCTAGATTACTGCCTGCAACAACAATATTAAAAACAATTATGGCGGTTCATGCCTTAGAGATCAAAAGTGGCTTGACGAACAACCGAGGCACTCTCCGGCTTTCCTGCCCCGCGGCTGCTGAGAGCCATACCGACTAGTCTGTCTGCTTCACGGTTCTTCTCGCGGGGGATATGGACGATTTTGAAGTTTTGGAAACGGCGGCTGAGAGCCTGCGCTTTTTGGAACAACGGCTTTAGGGCAGCGTCTTTCACTTTATAGCGCCCGTTCATCTGTTCGGAGATAAGCTGAGAATCGGTTCGTATTTCCACATTGCTTGCTCCGAGCGCTTGAGCCCTTTCCAGCCCGGCGATAACAGCCTGGTATTCGGCTTGGTTATTCGTGCCTTGGCCGATATAGTCGGAGATGGCGGCGAGCACAATACCGCTGGCATCCTGAATGACCACGCCGATAGCGGCTGGTCCGGGGTTATATCGACAACCCCCGTCGGTGTAGATAATGACCTGCTTTGACATGGGGATAAGGGTAGTAAAAAGGGAGGACGAAAGTCAAACGTGTTGCCTTGCGCCTGCTTCGGCGATGTTAAGGGCTACTCGTAGAAAAGAAGCCGTCTGCAGCTTGAGCAGTTTGCCAAGTGTCCCCCGCGTGCTCTCTGAACGACGGCGGTTGACTGGGTTAAGCGGCAGTGTCCGCAGCTGCCCTGCTCTAACCTAGCCACAGCCCAGATGTGTGTTTTTCTAAGCTGGCTGTAAAGTGCCATTTCGCTCGCAGGTATTTTTGCGATGGCATCGGTGCGTTTTAGTTTCAGTGCCCGAAGCATTTTCTCGCCGGTCTGTATCTTTTGGAGGAGCGCCGCTTGCTCCGCTTCCCACTTAGAGTCCGCCGCTGTCAGCTCATCGCGCCTATGGCGCACTCTTCCCTCTGCCTGTTCTGCCTTTTCCATGAGGGTGAGGCTTTTTTCTTCCAATGGATCCCGCTGGGTTTGCAGAGATGCCAGTTCGCGCTGGAGATTCTGGAGTTCTTTGGGGTTCTTGATGCGTCCGCTGTACAGAGACTCGTTGGCCACGGCCATTTTGGCCGTGATGTCGGCCAAGGCGTACTCGGTTGTCTTTTGCTCGGAGCGGACGGCCGCAAACTCGCTTTCTGCCTGGGCTAGGCTGTCCTTAGCCTGCTTGAGAGCCGGGCTTTCGCCCACTTGAGCTTGGGCTTTGGCCAATGCTTGCTCGCCGGCAGCGATATCCTGCTCCAAGCGCTGAAAGTCGTAGAGCTCTCTTATACCCACACTTCATTTTATATCGGATGGTTGCCCAAAAACAATGGCAGCGTTTACGCCTGACATAATGTATGGTAAAATCTGAGCACCAAGTAGACCGGGTGACTGCTCTGGCCGGAACTTCGGTCAGTATACTGACTTCGGAGTCAGGTCGGGGAGGAAAGTCCGAGCTCCGCTGGGCAAGGATGCTGGCTAACGGCCAGGAGGGGTGACCCTACGGCACAGTGCCACAGAAACATACCGCCTCGGTTTCCGAGGTAAGGGTGAAATGGCGAGGTAAGAGCTCACCGGCGCGCCGGGTGACCGGCCGGCTGAGGCAAACCCCATCCGGAGCAAGACCAAATAGGGGGAAATAGAGCAAATCTTAATGGCGCCCAGCCATTCCCCGGGTTGGTCGCATGAGCCTGATGGTAACATCAGGCCTAGATAGATGGTCGCCGCCCTGGCGGTTTTCGTCGGGGTACAGAACTCGGCTTACAGGTCTACTTGGTACCCTTGTCTTCCAGGCGAACTGTTTTGCTTTCACTCGGTTTTTGTGATAAGAATTAGGGGCATGGTTCCTAGGAGGCTGAGTTGCTGGCTGAGTTTAAGGTTAGGTCACTCGGCATCATCGATGAGCTTGACTGGTCTCCCGAGAGTGGTCTCAACGTTATTACCGGCGAAACCGGTGCGGGCAAGTCGCTGGTTGCCTCGGCTCTTAAGGCACTCATAGACGGCCGCCTCGACGAGTCGTCTATCCGGCATGGCGCCGAGCTTGCTCGCATGGAAGGCGTCTTCTGTTTTGCGTCGGGGGATTTACCGGTGCTCACAAGCCTCTTGTCCGAGCGTGGTATATCTTCGGACGAAAATGGGCTGGTGATGAGCGGTGAGTTTCGCCGTCAGGGGCGCGCTGTCTTCAGGCTGAATGGGAGTGCCGTACCGCGCACTGTCCTCCGTGACACCGGCAGACTTTTGGTTGATGTCCATAGTCAAAGCGAACACCTCGCTCTTTTCGATCGCCGGAACCATCTCGATTATCTTGATATATATGGGGGGAGCACCGCTGATAGGGAGCGTTTTGCCTCGCTTTCGGGCGAGCTTGCCCGTCTTTCGGGAGCGCTTGGGGATTTGGAGCATACTCAGCGGGAGCGCGCGCACCGCGAGGAGATCCTAAGCTACCAGGTTGACGAGATAAAACGCGCCCGCCTCAGCGAAGGCGAGGAAGAAGCGCTATTGCAGGAACGGAGTGTACTGGCGGCGAGCGAGAGGTTGAAAGCCTTAGCCTACGAAACCTCGCAGGCACTAACCGGCGAAGAGGGGGCAGCCGTCTCTCGCATGCACCGGGCGCGTGAGGCCTTGCGGCGGCTGGTGGCCATTGATTCCTCTCTTAAAGATGCCCTCTCGATCTTAGATGATGCCTATATTAATGTGCAGGAGCTTACGCGCGACGTGCAGAGCTACCGCGATAGGCTGGAGTTTGACCCGGGCCGGCTTGAGGAGATTGATACCCGGCTGGAAGTACTGCGCGCTCTTAAGAAGAAATACGGCGGAAATGTGGCTGCGGTACTGGATTATCTCGCTCGGGCAGAGGGGGAGCTTGCGGACATCGCCTCTGGCGGCGAAAGTCGGGCAGTACTTGAGGAACAAATACGGAAGGTGAAGAGTCAGATGGGACAGCTGGGAGGCAAGCTTTCCCAGGTACGTACGCGGGCTGGGCGAAAGCTTACCTCCGCTGTGAAAAAGGAACTGGGCGAACTGGGGCTGGAGCGGGTCGTCTTCGAGGTAAGGCTTGAGCGGAAACCCGACCCGGAGGGAGTGGCTTTGCCTGACGGGGTCTATGCCTTTAGCCGAACAGGGGTCGATGAGGTGGAGTTTATGGTTGCCACCAACCCGGGCGAGCCTTTAAAACCGCTGGCTGATATTGCCTCTACCGGCGAGCTTTCGCGCTTTACCCTGGCTTTAAAGGTTGCTCTGGCTGAGGCGGACCGGACACCGGTGCTTGTTTTTGACGAAATTGACATTGGTATTGGGGGGCGAAGCGGGGAGGTGGTGGGGCAGAAGCTCTGGCGGTTGGCTAGGCACCACCAAGTTATCTGCGTAACCCATTTGCCTCAGATCGCCGTCTATGGCAACGTACACTACGTGGTGCGAAAAGAGTCTGCCGGTGATCGCACTGTTACCCGCCTCAAAGAGGTAAAGGGGGAGGCGCGACTTAAAGAGCTTGCCGCGATGATTGGCGGTGCCGCGCCCACTAAGTCTGCAGCCGAGGCTGCCGCGGAGCTTTGGGAGCGTGCTCGGCAGTGGACTGATGTGCCGTGATGCAATATCTTGCATAACTACGTTATCGAATTGTGCGGTTCACAAGTTTCCTAACAAGCTCAACCCTTAGCCGCCGAACTCCTCAGACAGCCCGCGGTTCGGGCGATGATTCGGATGGGAAAATGCCGAAACTTCTTTTTGGTGTCCTATCTTTTTCAAATACCCTTCGTTATAATCTATGCACGTGGTAACCCGACGCCTATTCTGGTGTTGTAGCCACTTCAAATCTTGAATCACGCGGGGGTTGTCAGGTGCAGGACGAGCAGGGCTTGGTTGCAAGAGCCCAACAGCATGATGAGGAAGCGTTTGCCCAGCTTTACGAGAGATATTTCGAGAAGATCTATCGGTATATCGCTCTGAAGATAGGCGACAGACTCGAAGCTGAGGATATGGCGCAGCAAGTCTTTTTAAAGGCGCTGAAGTCCATCGGCTCTTTTAAATGGCAAGCTGTTCCGTTCTCGGCTTGGCTGTATCGCATCGCTCATAACCTGACGGTGGATTTTCTTCGCCAAAAGGCGCGCCGGCAGACTGGTCCTCTGGAGGAAGCGGCGTTACAGATTGAGGATCCCAAGGGCAACTTACAGGAAGTGGCTGAGACTAGTTTTGATTTGGAGAGGTTAGCTGCGGCGACTGAAAAGCTTACACCGTCGCAACGCGAGGTCATCGCACTGCGTTTTACGAGCGAGCTGCCTATTGCCGATGTGGCTCGCATCATGGGAAAGAGCGAGGGCGCGGTCAAATCATTACAGTACAGTGCCATTCAGGCCTTGCGGCGCATTATGGTGCCGGAGCGAGGGTAGAAGCAAATGAATAACGAAGATGTTTTAAACGAGTGTTTGGAGGCCATCCTTGGCGGCGAAACCGAGGAGAGTTGCCTTGAGCGTTATCCGGAGCAGGCAGCTGAGTTAAGACCTCTTCTGCGCATGGCTATTTCGACCCGAGGGGCATGTTGCGTTTCCCCTCAGCTTGAGTATCGTACTCGTGCCCGCTATGAGTATCGTTGTGTCGTGACGGATGCTTGTGCCAAATCAGCTAAGTATGGTTTTCGCTGGAGTTGGCGCTGGTCCACGGCCGCACCGCTCGCAATTGCGGTGGTAATGGTGATGAGCGGCGGCGTGATGGCTGCATCGACCAACGCTTTGCCCGGCCAGCCTCTGTATGGAGTGAAGCTTGCCGCCGAAGAGATGCAGATTAGGCTTACACCGGCCGGTGAGGAACGGACAATGGCTTATGCCCTTTTGGTAGATCGACGGATTGACGAGATGACCACCCTTGCCGGGCGGGGTGATTATAGCCGGGTAAGTGAGGTCTCGCTTCGATTGGATGGTGTTCTAAATGAGATGGCCGGTTACTTACAGGTTGCGGGGGTTTATGGGGGGCAGCGCGGTGATGTAGCGAGCACCGGCCCATCCATAGAGGCTCCTCCTGAGGTAACGGTGATGATAACACCAGCGCCAACAATAGTAGCGGGGAGCGATCTTTGTCCCAGTGCTTGGGATGAGCCTAATTCCGCTAAATCCGATATAACGCTCCCGGCTGGTGTTACCCCGACTCTGTTTAATGAGGTGCAATCTAAGGCTGCTCAAGCCAAAGACGCACTCCTAGCTCTTATGGAAAACATGCCGGAGGGCGCGCAGAAGGCACTCGAGAACTCTATCGCAAACTGCGATGCGATTTTAAATGCGCAGCCTGTGCCGATGAACTAGCTCGCGTTGCCTGGGCAGACGCTGTGGCACCAGGCCTTTTTTCGTTGACATGCCCTCGGCCGTTGCTATAAACTTGGCAATCGGTAGCGGTTATCGAACAATCCCTCTGCCTTCTCGTTGTAAGAATGGTTTGGTTTTCTGTATGACTTTTAATAAGGGGGAAAGAATATGGTAATACTCTTCGTTGCCCTCGGTGTGGTCGTCCTTCTCGCGATTATTTTTTTCACCACCTACAACGGGTTGGTGGGACTGCGCAATCAGGTGCGGAATGCTTGGGCGCAGATAGAAGTACAGCTTAAGCGTCGCTATGACCTTATTCCGAATCTCGTGGAAACGGCTAAGGGCTATATGAAGCACGAACGCGAAACACTGGAGGCTGTGACCCGCGCCCGCAACCTTGCTCAGGCGGGAGCATCCACCGGCACCGCAGAGCGGGGGAAGCTGGAAGCCGAGTTGAGCTCAACCCTGTCTCGGCTGCTCGTGGTGGCTGAGGCCTACCCTGATCTTAAGGCTAACAAGAATTTCTTGGCGCTGCAGGAGGAGCTAACCTCGACGGAAAATAAGATAAGTTTCTCCCGGCAGTTCTACAATGATGCGGTGCTGCGCTATAACAATAAAACCCAGATGTTCCCATCCAATATCGTTGCCGGCATGACGGGTTTTAAGGCTGAGCAATTCTTTGAGGTTACTGTTGCCGAGGAGAGGGCAGTGCCTCGGGTTAGTTTTGGCTAGTATGCCGAGGGCGTCTCTTATGGCTGTGCCCACAGAGGCTGTCGTTTTCATATAGGGTGATGGGTGCGGTGTTTCTGGAAGTCCGGTTGCTTGTGCTGGCGTGTCCAGAGAGCAATGTTATAGATTTGAGTTTGTAATATGTGGGAACAAATAAATTCTAATCGTTTACGCTCGGTAGTATTAGTTATCGGCATGGGACTACTTCTGCTGGCACTCGGCTATGCCATTGGCTACTACTTCATGGAAAATGGGCTTGCCGGCATGGCGATTGCCGGTGTTGTCTGGGGCATCATGAGCCTTGTGTCGATGTTCCAAGGCGACAATATTCTGCTTGGTGTGGCTGGGGCGCGCAAGATACGCAAAGAGGATAATCCTCGCCTCTATAACGTGGCTGAGGAAATGTCTATCGCCGCGGGCTTGGCTCAAGTGCCTGACGTCTACATCATCGATGATCAAGCACTTAATGCTTTTGCCATCGGGCGCAACCCGAAAAAAGCGGCAGTGGCTATTACCGCAGGGCTGCTCAGCAAACTTGATCGTGATGAGCTTCAAGGTGTCATCGCCCATGAGATCGCTCACATCAAAAACCGCGACGTGGCCTTGATGGCCATCAGCGCTGTGATGCTGGGGGCTATTGTTATGCTCTCGTGGTATGCATCGCGCACCTTATTCCTTGGAGGCAATCGCCGTCGTTCCAATCAAGGAGGGGGCACGGCGATTATTGCCATCATAGGGCTGGTGTTAATTATCTTGGCGCCTATCTTCACCCAGCTGCTTCACTTGGCTATTTCCCGCAAACGCGAATATCTAGCCGATGCCTCGGCAGCTCTTTATACCCGCTATCCCGAAGGGTTGGCTTCGGCACTGGAGAAACTGGCGGAATCGCCAACTCAGGTGCGGGCTGCCAACCAAGCCACCGCTTCCATGTATACAGTGAGCCCGTTCACGGGGCGCGGGGTGAAGCCAAGCAGTCTGCTTAGTACTCATCCGCCCATCAAGGAACGCATACGCATACTAAGAGCTATGGGGGGCAATTCCTACCAGAACTACGAGAAAGCCTATGGAGAAGTGCACGGCAAGGGGAAGATAATCCCCAAATCGGCCCTCAGCGGAAAATAGCCGGGTTTTGGATGTTGTGTGGCGGAGGCGGCGATGTCTTCTGCGTGCATTGACTAAAGATCGGATTTTTCTCACGAGCTTGCCATGGATATGTTCGAGCCGATGCCCCACTGGGCGGGCAGCCCATTTCTATGGGCTAATCCGGAGATCTGTCTGGGGGTCGAGTGCCTTGTAAGATAATGGCCTAAAAAACTTGCCCTTCCCGTTTCTTGTTTACCTCCGCCCCCATTCTGTAGTATTCTCATATTGGAAAGGGTGGAAACCGCATGAGTGAGCTTATTGTGGTCTCAAGCGACCACGCCGGCTGGGAACTGAAAAATCACGTAAAGCCTTTCTTGGAGAAGATGGCTTTTAGCGTTGAGGACGTGGGCACTTTCAGTACCGAACCGGTGGATTACCCGGCTTTCACGCTGAAGGCTGCTATGAAAGTGGTCTCTGGTGAGTGTCGGCGTGCCATCGTTTTCTGCGGAACAGGACAAGGCGATGCTATGGTTGCCAACAAGGTACCCGGTATCCGTGCTGCCTTGTGCTGGGACGTTTCTACCGCTCGTCTTAGTCGTGCTCATAACGATGCCAATGTGCTGGTGCTGGGAGGCTGGTTCATCGGGCACCGCTTGGCAGAAGAGATAGTCCGCACCTGGCTGGAAACGCCATTCGAGGCCGGCCGCCACACCCGCCGCTTAGCAGAGGTTGCAGCTATTGAGAAGCGCATACTTGCCATGAGGCATGGTACCTATGATCTGAGTTGTACTATCACCCCCGGTATGCCCGTGTGGCCAGGAGATGGGGAGGTCACTTTCACTCAACACAAGTTTAGGGGCGTTGCCAAGTTAACGACGCTTGCCATAAGCGCCCATACCGGCAGTCATGTAGATAGCCCGGCGCACCTCATCCCGGGAGCACCCGGCGTCGACAGCCTTGAGTTGGATAAGCTTGTGGGGCCGGCACGTGTCTGTCAGCTGGGGGATGTTAAGATTATTGACCGGTCGGTGCTTGAAGGGCTTGATCTTGATGGTGCCGTAAGGTTATTGTTGGGCACAGGGGGCTCGGTGCTGCTCGCCCAAGATGGTTTTCAGCGTGACTATGCTTATTTGACGCCGGAGGCCGCCCGGTATTTGGTCGAGCGCGGTATTCTGCTCGTTGCTGTCGAGAGTCTCTCGGTGGACAGCTATAATGCCAATGACTATCCCGCCCACCACATACTGCTAAGTGCCGGCGTTGCGGTGGTGGAGGGGGTCAACCTCACCAGTGTGCCCGCTGGGGATTATGAGCTTATCTGTCTTCCTTTGAAGATTAAGGGCGGAGACGGTGCTCCGGCGCGGGTGATCCTGCGGGCACTATAGCAGGGCAAGCCTACTAGCCTAAATATTAACGCAGTTGTTTCCATGATTATCCGCTGTAGCCCATGGTGAATAAACACAAGCAAAAGGAGCTATTGAAAAATGAGCCCGGTGCGCCGTGTAGTACCAGCCATCCTCACTGACAATGCCGCTGATCTTGAGCGTATGGTGCGGCAGGCAGAGGAGTTTGCCCCGTGGGTGCAGTTTGATATCATGGATGGCCTATTCGTGCCGTCTAAGAGCATCTTTGGTGCCGAGATTGCCGCGGCAAAACCAGGCTTTAAGCACGATGTTCACCTTATGGCATATCACCCGGAGAGTTATTTCGCAGACTTCCGGTTAGCTGGGGCGAGGCGCCTCACCATCCACTATGAGGCTTCATACCAAGCTGCAGGCTGGGCAGCCTATATCAAGGGTTTGGGGCTGGAAGCCGGGCTGGCACTTAACCCTGAGACGCCGGCTGAGGACGTAACGGCTGAACTCGCGGCCCATGTGGATGCGCTGCTTCTTCTTTCGGTAAATCCCGGCTACTACGGCCGACCGTTTATCCCTGATGTATTGGAAAAAGCCAAGGAGCTGCGCCGGGTGTATCCCAAGCTTACCATCGGGATAGATGGCGGCATCAAGGCTCAGAATATCGCGGACGTTGCGCGCGCGGGAGTTGATGAGATTTGTGTTGGCAGCGCCGTCTTCGGTGCTCCTGCTCCAGCCATAGCCTACAGAGAGCTGTTAGCACTGGCTGAGCAGGGCTGGCGGGAATACGACTGCGGCCAGACCGGTTAAGCACAAAATAAGAGGGGCACCACACAGGTGCCCCTCAGCGTTTCTGTCAGCTTAACTTGTTAGGCATTTTTCCGTCGGACTAAAGCGAACCCACCGGCAACGAGAGCTAAAGCCCCGAGCCCTAAGGCAATGTAGCTAATAATGGTGCCGGGTGGCGTACCAGGCTTGGTTGCCCTGATGAACTCGGCCTCGTCCTTAATTACCTGGAGTGATCTCTGCATGGAAGCGAAGCCGTACCAGTAGGTGTAGTCAGGGTTGGCGTGGAAAGCGCCTACGAAAACGCGCTGGCGATATTCCAAGAACATAGTGAACAGTTCATTCTCGATGGCACTATCGGTGTTGTAGAACTGTAAGAGATCTGGTGCGTAGTCCCAGTCAGCCGGTTTTTTCAGGAGACCATCTTTATATAACCCATTTACGATATCAATAGCCTCGGCCATCATTTTGTCGGCTTCTCGAATAAGGCTGTCGCTGGCCTTTATCTGCTGCTCGACAAAACCTGTCGAATGGCACCCTCCGCAGATGGATGTTATCTGGTTTCGGAGAGCGGTAAACTCTTCCTCGGTAGTGCGCACGAGTTTTGCTCCGACTACAACATCCAGCCGTTCTGTGGGGTTGCCATTTGCATCCAGTATGCCGAGAGCCTTGAAGATGGTCACCCGGTCGGCTTGCCAAGCCGGGTCATCCTCGGCATAAGCGCGGAGCGCTAAGAAACCCCAAGGAGTAATGTTGTTATGGGTGCCATTTGGCAGATGGCAAGTCTGGCAGGTGGGAGCGCGGTCGGATCCTTCCTCGATAGCCCAAATGGTTCCGTGTTTGGAGAGAGACCATGATTCCCACTGCGGGTGATCAAAGCCGATGTGACAGAGTTGGCAAGCACGCGGATCTTGTGCCTCAGCTTTACTAAAGACATGGCGGGTGTGGCAGGAATCGCAGGCGGCGCTGCCGTACATGGCGTCCCAATCCTGCATGTCCGCTTGAGTTTTTTCACCGATCTTGTGGCAACCTGAACAACCCTTGAAACCATCGGCGCCTACTATGGTCTCTGGCGTGTGCGAGATGAAAGGCATGGCATTCATGGCAGCCCAAGCCACGGAATGCTTTCCTTCGCGGTACTGGTCTGTCTGGGTTTTGTGGCAGCGGGCACAGGTACTGGGGGTGGGAAGAACAACCTTGTCAACGTCATTGGCAGAGGTGTGCGCGGCACCATGACAGATGGCGCAATCAAGCAGCGGTGACATCTTGCTCTCAAGCCACTGTTCGACTATGCCGGGAGTTTCTGTGGCGTGGCAGGTAATGCACGCACTCTCATTCTGTGCGGCAACTTTCCCGCCGATAATGGGGTTTAGGGCAATCATAGCGGCGAGGGCTATGGCGACGACGGCCGGAAGCTTAATGGTGCGGTGTGCAGACATTCCCCCTCCTTGTGCGCAGATTAGTAGACTTTTATTATTGCCCCAGATTAGCACTGGTGTCAAGTGAATACTCAGTAGAACTCGCTTTGCTTGCTATATTATTTTGCCAATAATGGGGCGCGTGCTCTGGTATAATACGAACCGTGAGTTGTGAAAAAGCGCCTCCATTCGAACGAATGGTTTACATGCGCCGCTTTGTCATTACACAATTTGGTTTAAATTAGTTTTTAGTTAGGGTGGCGTATGACAATCAAGCCGACGTTTCTGCTCGTTGACGGTAACAATCTGGTGCATCGTGCCTACCATGCCTTGCCCCCCCTCACTGTGCGGCGCACGGGGGAGATGATAAATGCTGTGTACGGCTTTGCCAGCATGCTCCTTAAGGTGCTCGCTGAACAAAAACCCACTCATTGCGCGGTTGCATTTGATAAGAAAGGTCCTACCTTCCGCCACCTTATGTTCGATGCCTACAAGGCGCAGCGACCCCGCACAGCCGAAGATCTCATTCCGCAGATTGCCCGAGCGCGAGAGCTGGCTGCGCAGTTAAACATCCCGGTCTTTGAAGCCGATGGCTACGAGGCTGATGACGTTTTGGGTACCCTTGCCCGCCAAGTGGCCCGGGATGGCGCCGAGGCTCTTATTTTGACCGGAGATGCCGATGCCATGCAGCTTGTTGGCTCTGGTGTGAGAGTACTCTGCCCCAAATCTCGGCAGGGGTTTGGTGATACCGCGATTTTTGATGCTGCGGCAGTCAAAGAAAAGTATGGTGTCGGACCGGAACACATTGCTGATCTTAAGGCGCTGGTAGGGGATCCCTCTGATAATATCCCTGGTGTCCACGGCATCGGCGAGAAGACGGCGCTTAAGCTCATTCAGCAGTTCGGCGGCATTGATGAGATTTATAATCACATAGAGGATGTCACCCCGCTGCGTATTCGGGATTTGCTGAAAGAAGGCGAGCCGCTAGCCCGCCAATGCAAAGAGCTGGCTACGATCGTGACGAATGTTCCTGTTGAGCTTGAGCTCACAAAGACGCATGCCTCGACTTATGATCGGGAAAAGGCGGCGGCATTCTTCCGCGAACTCGAGTTTTTCGCCCTGCTTAATCGCTTGCCTGAAATAGCTGCGGAGACAGCGGCAGGGGTGCCGGGCGGAGAAG
>CAYOAR010000147.1:0-5585 GCA_964402105.1 uncultured Dehalococcoidales bacterium | reverse complement strand
ACTTGGCATTGGGCCGCTCGGTCTCGGCGGCACAGTTACAGCCATTGCCGTTCACGCCGCTTCTACTCCTTGCCACTTCGCTTCACTGCCTGTTGCCGTAAGCTTACAGTGCCATAGTGCTCGTCACGCCGAGGTAACTCTCTAGTGGCCTCCCTCACCATCTCCTCGCCGCTGGATAAAGAGACGGTTACCCGGCTTAGGGCAGGCGACATTGTTTCCCTTTCCGGTGTAGTCTATGCCGCACGGGATGCCGCCCACGCACAACTCGTAGCAGCTATCTGGCAGGACTCACCTCTGCCGTTTGACCCTGCGGGGCAGACCCTTTATTACATGGGGCCTTCGCCCACTCCGCCGGGGCGTGTCATCGGTGCCTGCGGCCCGACTACCAGTTCGCGCATGGATCCCTTCACGCCGGCCATGCTACATGCGGGAGTTAGGGCATTCCTCGGCAAGGGCGCGCGCTCCGTGGAAACAAAAGAAGCCATCAAGAAACTCGGTGCCGTCTACCTTGTCACCTACGGGGGGGCAGGGGCACTCCTAGCCAAAGCCGTGCGCCGAGCAGAAGTTGCAGCTTATCCGGAGCTCGGAGCCGAGGCTGTGCTGCGACTGGAGGTGGCAAACCTTCCCGCCTTTGTGGCCTACGACATATACAGCGGCGACCTCTTCGCTGAGGAAATACCAAAATACGCACGAGATCCAATCTAAAAACCAAGCACACCAAAGAGCGCCAAATTTTCTGCCAAGGAGACCGGTCATGGAACAGGACATTTTCTGCCAGATAGTCGCAGGGGCTATCCCCGCCACCAAGCTCTATGATGATAAGGAGGTGATGGCTTTCGCCGACATCAATCCCCAAGCTCCTATCCACATTCTTATCGTTCCCAAAAAACACTTCACCTCGCTCAACGACGTGGGTGAAAAAGACAAAGGGCTGCTGGGACATATGATGCTCGTTGCCCAAAGGCTAGCCAAAGAACACGGTATAGTTTTCAGCGGCTACCGCCTTGCTCTGAATTGTGGCCGGCATGGCGCCCAGGTCGTGCCTCACTTGCACCTGCACCTTTTAGGTGGGCGAGAATTAACCGGGAATCTGGGCTAGGTGAACCACCTCAAGTTCGCTGCCCATCTCTTTTTGGGATTGCTGCTCTTCATCTGCCTGCTCGCATTAGGTCCGGCTGTTGCCCTGAAAGCCACTGTTCTGAACACGAACTTTGTGGCAAACAGGCTTAATGGCCTAGACATAGTCGCTCTCATCGGAGAAAGACTGCCGGACTTTGAATCATCTCCGTATCTTCCCGACGACATTGAGGAGGCGCTCCAGCTACACACAGATGACCTCAAACAAGCAGCTCTTGAAGTCGTCACTGAAACCCACCGCTACCTTGTCAGCGGAGGCAGCTTTGATCTTACCGAAACTGTGCGGGCGGGCCTCTTTCGGAGAGAACTTGGCGCCTCAATTATCGCTGATGTAGACCTTAAGCCCGCGGCACGGGAGGCGATTCAAGAGATAGTGCCACCCAGCATCAGCGGTTACATCCTCGCCCCCTATCTTGAGGCTGCCGTTCCGACGGTGGCGCACTGGCTCGAAGGGCAACTTACGGACATCTTGATGCCGGCCTATGACTACATCTTCTCCCCCGCACCTCAAGTAATGGTTATAAACATCGATCTCGAAGTCATTACTGAAGAGGTGCGCCTGATAGTAAAGGAGGCGTTCCTTCAGGCACCCCCGCCGGAGGCGGCAGGTATACCGCCCGCGATATTAGCTTTGGCTTTTGACCTTGGCTGGTCCGCCCTAGGGCAAGATATCCCGGCCACGCTGGCAATAGACTTGAGCAAGGCTTTAGGCCAGCCAGGCGGAATGGCTAAGACTTTAAGCGAAGCAGACGAAATCTTACGCGAAGTGCGACTGTGGACAGGGCGCTGCCAAGCTGGCTTTGTGGTACTCGCAACTCTGACAGCAATTCTGGTCGTTGCCGTTGTGGCCACGAACCGCTGTCTTGCCGCGACTTTCCTTACTCTGGGGCTATCTTTTACCTGCGCCGGGCTTATCAGCCTCGGCGGGGGTTTGCTGGGTCAACAAGCCGGACGGGCAGCACTTGTAGGCCGCGCCAACATCTCCGACACCCTAGAAACGTGGCTTCTGGGTATCGCGGGGGACCTTTTCCGACCGTTTTTTCTCCTCGCGGCAGCCTTTATCCTCATCGGTGGGTTGCTTCTTGCGGCAAGGCTTTTTGCCCAGAAGCGCGCGTCCTGATATCAGTGCGCTACGGCGATACGCACACCTCGGCATCAACCGCCCCCTCGTCTTGAGGCCCACCCACCAACTCTCTCGCCTCTTCCGCCTTTAGCTCAGGCTCACGCATCTCACACAGCCAAAAGGCCATGAGGACGAGAATAATATTGCGCAGAAAGAGAGCCTGCATAGAAGGGATGTGCAGGTTGTAGAGATCATAATAGTGCAGAGGGTAGATGTGCCATGTCAGAAAACATGCCGCGATAAAAACCGGCCAAGCGAGATGCCGGGCGCGCCCACTCACAAGGGGCACAAACGGTAGGAGCCAAACGATAAACTGGGTGGACATCACCTTGCTGGTCATGAGCAAAACGATAATCAAAAGCAGCGAGAAGTTTATCAGGCGGCCAAGGGCAGGAAGCTTAGGCGGCCCAATGTTCTCAATCGTCTTCCCGCGATAAGGCCATAAATAAGCGATATAGACAGCAGCAGCGGCGAAGAACATAATCACCAAGGACCACTGAGCAATGCCTTCTGAATAATATGAGGCGAGGTCCCAAGAAACAGGCCCAAAGAAAACAGCCACTGCCAGTCTGCCCAGGGCATAAGCCATGAAGAGCACCGAAGCGTAGGAGCTCTCAATTTGTAAATTCCGCCCGCCTTGAAGCGAGAAAGCGTTTAAAAAGCCCCCGGGGCTTGCGATAAAGAAGGGCAGTATGCTGCAGGCGAGGACCGCCCCACAGATAAGCACCGGCATCACCAGTCGCCGCCATGGTTGGTGGCGCCACTGATAGATTAGGAATAGGGGGGCTAGGGCAATGGGATAAAGCTTGATCAAAGTGCCTACCGCTAGTAGCACCCAAGCGCTCTTGAAATTCCCCCGGCTAAAGGCAAAGACAGCGGCTAAAGATAAGGCGGCAGCGGCAAAGTCGAAGCGCTGGACGGCGATTGAGCCAGCCGAGATAACCACCAAGGTATAGATGGCAAGGGTCGGCACCACCGCCAGCCTCAGGCGGCGTGCCAGCACCGCAATCATAACGAGACAGGCTAGGCTAAAAGCCAGCATCTCTAGGGCAAAAGCAGTGCCATATGCCTCAAGTGTCGAAGCAAAGAGGCGGGGAAGCAGAAAGACTAACAGTGCCCCGGGCGGGTATTCCACCGCAATATCACGATAGGGCATCTCCCCGGACATGATACGCGAAGCATAGGAATGATAGAGCTCGACGTCAGCGTAGCTGATACTGGTGAAAACACGTGTGAAAATTATGATGTGCAACACAGCAAATAGGGCAACAGTCCACCAAAGCCAGTGGCGGCGCAGAAAGGCCATCCAACGCGCGGCTTTCATAGTACAAGCTCCTCAGGAAGCATGACCGGGGGGCTCTCGAATGCGGCCGGCGCTCTCAGACTGGGAGGAATAACTCCATTCGCAAATTGTATCTGCACCCGAGCCACTTGGAGATAGAAGATAATCCCAAGCACGGTGAGTACAGTAAGTATACTTCCCCAAAACCGCACTGAAAGGCGCCGGAGCATGAGAGCGGAAATGACAACTAGGGGAAAGAGCGCCGGCAGATAAAAGCGGGCGA
Source organism: uncultured Dehalococcoidales bacterium (assembly GCA_964402105.1). Lineage (GTDB taxonomy): Bacteria > Chloroflexota > Dehalococcoidia > Dehalococcoidales > UBA1222 > WRNP01. Next base: position 1,760 of record CAYOAR010000147.1, on the reverse strand, counting down.
GCAAAGGGAACAAGAGCTGTCCGCCGGCTTGGTAAGAGGTCCACTCATACATTACATAAACCCCAAAGACAGCAGCCACCCACCCCCAGAGGAGATGGAAGGTGTGTGCGGGTAACTCCAGCCAAGTATCCCGCCGGCGGGGGAAAAACCCCTTTCCATAACCAACAGCCGCAAATGCCGGAACGGCTACAAAGAGCACCGGCATAGCGGTAATAAGCGGTGCCCAAAGCTGAATAATGTTGTTACGAACGATGCTGAAGCCCGACCCCAGAGTATAATGCCAAGCAAATTTAACAGGGAGCTGGGCAAACTCGCCGCCGGAGTTGAAAGGTGTACCGAAGGCCACCCCCCGATAGATAAGAATACCCACCCCAGACAGTGCCGCACCCAGTCCAAAGAGAAGCCCTATCGGCAAGAAGTGTTCCCGACGCAGGTGCGAGCGTACCGCCATAACTATGAAATGTACCCCGAATACGGCGGCAACAGCAATGTTAGTGTAGCGCACACCAACACTTGCCATAATCATAAAGCCAGCTACCAGGAGGATGACTGCGCATACACTTGCTCTTAAGCGAGCTCGGCTCAGCCAATAATACAGGTACAACCCTCCTCCTATACCGCAGAAAGCCAAAGCCGCGAGAGAATCCATGTAGACCCGCTGCCACATTGCCAGATAGAGGGGTGAAAAAACGAGCAGCACCACCCCGAGTAGGGCTGTCTTTTCGTCCTTGATGCGGGCAAGTAGCAGATAGAGCACCGCCGCAAGCCCGAATGATAAGAGTGACGCCCCAAGCCAAGGAGCGCCAATGCGTTCGAAAGGTACAAGGTAAAAAGCATAGCCCGGTGCCCAAGTGAATGCCCAAGAGTGCTCCCCAACATTGGCATAACTGAGAAGCTGCCCGCCCGCAAACCACGCTCCCCAAGACTGCTCTATGTACTGCTCGTCGGTAAGAACCACGTGTCCTTGGGCAAAGTTGCGGGCGGCGTATTGAAAACCCCAGTCACCCGGCTCTTGCATTTTTTGAGGAATCGCCAGCACCAAAAGCTGAGCGGCGAGAAACACCACCAAGGCTATGGTGCGGTAAAACCAGGGGTGTGTGCTGAGCTTAGCCATTGAAATTACTATTATGCACCTTAAGGAAGTTCCTTACAAACCGCCGATAGTTTTTCTGTGTTGCCGAAAAGCATCATACGCGGGCAGCTATTTTTCGGAAGAGAGTAGCCAAACAGGAAAAATGAAAGTCGGGGCGAGTGGATTTGAACCACCGACCTCAGCGTCCCGAACGCTGCGCGCTGACCAGGCTGCGCTACGCCCCGCAACATAGCAGTATAACCGCAGTTTAGCTTTTGGGCAAATTGAGCTACAATTACATTAGCCAAACTTTCAAGGATAAAGCTGTGAAACAAAAATTCGCTATTCTCATCATGGATGGGGCTGCTGGCTGGCCTCTTAAAGACAGGGGCGGCAAGACCACCCTTGAGCTTGCACGCACCCCTCATCTAGACGCCCTCGCGAAGGAGGGTCGGCTGGGACTTACCAATAACGTGCCGCCAGGCATGGAACCGTCAAGTGCCATCGCCTGTATGTCACTCTTAGGGTATGACCCGGAGATCTATTACCGGGGACGCGCCGCCATTGAGGCCGTGAGTATGGGGATTAACATCGCCCCAGACGAGGTGATTTTCCGCTGCAACCTAGTGGCCACTAAGTCTGGGAGTATGTGGAGTTACTGCGCGGGGCATATCGGTAATACGGAGGC
>CAYOAR010000146.1:0-4493 GCA_964402105.1 uncultured Dehalococcoidales bacterium | reverse complement strand
TAAACGTGGAAACAGCAAACCCGATTGAAGGACTTGATGCGATGCGGGGTGTGTATGGGGTGAGTAAGCATCAAGGGGGGATATCGTTGCAGGCTGATTCAGCCGAGATTGGCAATGTTATATCTCACATATCAAAGTATAAAGTAATCAAGCTAGAAAGCACTCCGCCCACGCTTGAAGATTTGTTTATGCGCCACTACAACACAGACGGAGGCGTGTAGCCATGCGCGGAAATTTTGAGAACATCAGCAGACTCGTCCGGTTGATATTGCGACGGGAGCGGATTATGTCTGCGGTATGGGTCGTCATACTACTACTGTTTTCAGTGGGGTTGGCGCCGGTATTGGGCACTCTCTTTGATGAAGCATCTAGGGCGGCATACGCAGAAACTCTGAATAATCCCGCAATGGTGGCAATGATGGGGCCGGTATACGGTATCGGTAATTACACAGCCGGAGCCATGTACAGCAACGCAATGCTTCTTTGGATGATTATCACCATTGGGATAATGAATATCTTTTTGGTAGTGCGGCACACTCGCGCCGATGAGGAAAAAGGGCGCACCGAAATTGTGCGATCATTGCCAACGGGACGCCTTGCCAACCTTAGTGCCACAATGATTACGGCAATTGTTGTTAATGGCGCCCTTGCTTTACTAACCGGGCTTGGTGTTGCGGCGATGGGAATAGAGAGCATGGATTTTAATGGCTCCATGCTGTATGGTGCGGTTCTTGGTGTATCAGGATTGTTTTTTGCTGCAGTTGCTGCTTTGTTTGCACAGCTTTCGTCTTCTTCACGCGGTGCCATAGGGTTATCGGTTGTGGCGCTCGGTGTGATTTACGTAATGCGAGCTGCCGGAGATTTAAGTAGCGAAGCACTGTCACTTATAAGCCCGATGGGGCTAATCCAACGGACCCAGATATATGTCGAGAACCACTGGTGGCCTGTTTTTGTTCTGTTGATTGAAGCAGCTGTTGTGATAGCTGCGGCATACGCGCTCAATGCGGTGCGTGATATGGGGCAGGGCTTTATCCATGCCAAGCCGGGGAGGAAAGAGGCCTCGTCTATGTTGCGTTCACCGTTTGGGCTTGCATATCGGCTATCGCGGAACATGATAATTGCATGGACTGTCGGTATGTTCATTCTCGGTGCGTCTTATGGCGCAATACTGGATGGCATTGATGAGTTTGTAGCAAGCAATGAGTTTTATCAGCAACTTATAGGTTCACACCCCGACTTCACACTGGCACAGATGTTTGTATCTATGGTAGCCGCCATCATGGCGCTGATTGCCCTCGCTTCGGTTTTAATTACCATCATGAAACCCAGGAGTGAGGAAAAGGACGGATATACGGAAAGTGTATTAGCCCGTGCCGTATCTCGCGGGAAGTACTTGTCTGGTTATGCAGTGCTGGCTTTTGCGGGCAGCGTACTGGTGCAGTGCGCCATAGCCATTGGGCTTTATATGTCGGCTGTGGCTGTTTTGCCAGACCCGGGCGATCTTACGCTTGGCTATCTGTTAAAGGCAAATCTAGTATACGTCCCTGCGATGTGGGTAATGATTGGGGTGGCGGTGTTGCTCATTGGGCTTGCACCGAAAGCGACATCGGCGATTTGGGGATATTATGGATTCACCTTTTTCGCATTCTTCATTGGGCGTATACCAAATCTATTGCCCGATTGGCTAGAAAAGATAACTCCCTTTGGGTATGTTCCGCAGCTTCCTGTTGACAGTGTGAACTATGCCACACTTACTGCTTTGGTAGTTATTGCCGTTGCTTTGACTATCGGCGGAATTGTTTTTTACAGGAAACGGGATTTAGTCGCGTAGCTTGTTTTGGTTGGTGAGTGGGTGGGGAGTGTTTCACCTCCACCCACTCCAATACTAGGACGTCGGTGCGAAAAACGAAACACTGTCAATCTGAAACTGATACAGACGTTAATCTGGTATTAAAACCATTTCTTGCGCTTGAAGTAGATAATGAGTCCAACCGCTATGGCTGCCATAAGCGCCAACACCATTGGATACCCGTATGATTGCGTAAGCTCAGGCATACGTTCAAAGTTCATGCCGTACACGCCTGCTATGAAAGTCAGCGGAATGAATATCGCGGATAGTATGGTGAGTACTTTCACGATTTCGTTAAGACGGTTGGAAACACTGGAAAAATAGATGTCAAGCATGCCAGAGATGATGTCACGAGTACTTTCAATGCTGTCTATAACCTGAATAGCATGGTCATAGATATCGCGCAGATAGATCTTCGTTGCAGGGGTGACAAGCGGGTTGCTGATATCCTGCAACATGCGGACGACATCTCTGAGCGGCCAGATTGATTTGCGAAGAGTAATCATTTCGCGCTTTAAACTACGTACGTTCTTAAGCGTTTCTTTGGAGGGTGACGAAATAAGCTCCTCCTCAATATCCTCTACGTATTCTCCAATATTCTCCATGATAGCGAAGTAATGGTCTACGATGGTATCCATAAGCGAATAGGCTAAATAGTCGGTGCCGGCCTTACGAATGCAGCCTTTGTTATTGCGGATGCGCTCACGCACTGAATTCCAAGTGGTGCTAGAGGATTCTTGGAATGATAGGATGAAATTCTTGCCCAGTACCAAGCTTACCTGTTCGCTCTTGATACCCCTATTTGTTTCATCATAGGCGAGCATGCGCAGCACGATATAAATATAATCACCGTAATCCTCGGCTTTGGGGCGTTGTTCGGTGTTCAGGATGTCCTCCTGAATTAAGGGGTGCAGGCCGAAGTAGCTACCGAGTTTGCCAATAATCTCCGTATCGCGCAAACCATCTACATTAATCCAAATGGTGGATGGTTGATCAAGATAGACCTCGCACTCTTCGATGCGCGAAATGATATTTTCTGTGATCTCGGAAGAGGTATAGTTAATGATGGTTATGCGGCTTGCAATGGTGGTATCCTCTCCGATATGGATCAAGGAGCCTGGCGGCAGACCGGATTTGGTGGATCGTTTACGAGAAATCATCTCTAGACAAATACCTGTATCGAAAAATAAGAAATAGTGAATATTTGAAAAAAGCGAACTACCTCAAAACTCCTGTCTTCCCGATACAGCGGAGGAAAGGGTTACGTCGTCTGCGTACTCAAGTTCGGTGCCAAACGGCAATCCGCGGGCGAGCCGTGTAACTTTGATTCCCAATGGTGCGATAACACGTTTAAGATACATGGCGGTGGTTTCGCCCTCAATATTGGGATTGGTGCCAATGATGACCTCCTTGATGTTGCCGACACTAAGGCGGTCAGTCAGTTCTTTGATTCTGATATTATCACTCCCGACACCCTCACTGGGTGATATGGCTCCATGTAATACATGGTATCCGCCTTTATAAGTACCGGCGTGTTCTATGGCGAGGATGTCTTGGGGTTGCTCAACGACTAATATCGTATCAGCCCATCGCCGTGCGGTGCAGATTGGACAGAGTTCGGCATCGGTTATATTGCAGCAGGAAGGGCAGAGATGGGTGCGTACCTTAAGAGCGGTGAGGGCATCAGCAAGGTTGCGTATCTGCTCGGCCGGAGCGCGCAACAGATAATAGGTAAGGCGCTGGGCACTCTTTGGGCCGATGCCTGGCAAGCGACCTAGTTCCTGCGCCAGCTTGTTAACAGCCTCGGTAGCTTGGGGGATGGTTTTGTCTGCCATGTCGCTCCTAGATGGTCTTTATCAGAGCATTAATCACTGGGTTTAGCTAAGACCGGGGATGTTTAGCCCGCCGGTTAGTTTTTTCATCTCGCCTGCGGCCATTTTAAGCGATTTCTCCAAGGCGTCATTTGTCGCTTTAAAGATTAATTTTTCCAAGTCGCTTATCTTTGCAGGGTTAACTGCCTCTGGGGCGATTGTGACAGATAAAATCTTTTGGTCACCGCTGGCGACAACTTTCACCGCGCCTCGGCCAGATTCTGCCTCAACCGACATTTTGCTCAGTTCTTTTTTAATCTTCTCCAGCTGAGAGCGAAGCTCCATAGCTTGTTTCATTGAGTTGATATCCATAATTCCTCCATTACTATTTATCTTCGATACTAATGACCTGTGCGCCGAGTTTCTGTGCTTCGCGCACAAGGTGGTTTTCTGCTGGTTCGTAGACGCATTTTACCTGATGAGGTTGGCCTAAAAACTGGCTTATCAAACTTGCCGCAACTTTCCGGTTTTCGACCTCTTCGATCTTTTCCTTGTGAATGTTGTGTTTGAAAGAGAGTGTTACCACCCCATTCTCTACGGCAATTGGCATGACTCCGGCGCTACGCATTATGGCTACGGCGGGGGAACGTTTAAGGTTGTCTGGGGCATTTACAACAATTTGACGCCAGCTGTTTCTAAGCTGCTCCAAGCGGTCGCCGGTGAGCGGTGCGGCACCGGATGCATCAGAAGCAGGCGGATCGAAGGGCGGGATTAAGGTTGGTTTTTGAATATGCGAGGGAGTGGAAAATGAGGCGGGCGGCTCCACTGCAACC
>CAYOAR010000145.1:0-3994 GCA_964402105.1 uncultured Dehalococcoidales bacterium | reverse complement strand
CCCGCGGCCCGGGAGGCTTCAACGGCCTCAGGGTAGGACTTGGCACAGCCAAGGGACTCGCCTTTGGGCTTAACGTCCCTATTGTTGATATAAGTACCCTTGCCGCAGCAGCCTACCAGCATGCCGTAACAGCATTGCCCGTCTGCGCCATACTGCCTGCCGGGCGCACCGAAGTTGCTTGGGCTGTCTTTAAAGAAATAGACGGAAAATGGCAAAATGTTTCCCCGGAAACCATCTCAGTGCCAGACGAAATCTATTCTTATGTCACCCAGACTACAATATTCGCCGGCGAGCCGAGTGATGATTTACGGCACGAAATACAGTTGAAGCTCGGGAACTATGCCGTCCTGCCAAACCCGTCCAAGAGCCGCGCGTGGGCTCTGGCAGAACTCGGCGCACAGCGTCTTGATGCAAACGAACGAGGTGACGTAGCAACGCTTCAGCCCATGTATCTGCGCCGCCCGCCCATCACACTGCCTAAGCAAAGAGCGGCAGAGATGAGGATGCAACCACCTGCCGCCACCTGATTGAAACACTCCCTGTTTCCCCAACCCCAGAGGTAGCCAAGAATGACAAAACCCTTATATAATAAGCTACTACCGAAACCGAACAAACCCGAGGAGGAATAAATGGAACGCTCTTTGATATTGGTAAAGCCCGATGCCGTTACCCGCGGATTATCTGGGGCCATATTAGGTCGGTTGGAGGCTGGCGGACTTAAGTTGGTGGCGCTAAAAATGCTGCACATCGATCAGGAACTGGCTGGCCGCCACTATGATGCGCACCGCACAAAGCCTTTTTACCCCGGGCTGATCGCCTATATCACATCGGCTCCAGTGGTAGCTGCCGTATTTGAGGGAGCGGAGGCCGTTAGCCGCATCCGGTCGCTTATGGGATCAACCAACCCCGCCCAAGCATTGCCTGGTACGATACGGCGCGACTTCGGGATAGATATTGAGCACAACGCCATCCACGGTTCGGATTCGGTGGAAACGGCTAAGAAAGAAATTAGCCTCTTCTTCAGCGATCAGGAGCTTATGCGCTACTAACGGATCTGTTAGCCGACGCGAAGCACGAGCCTAGCCGCACTCCACATATCATCAAGCCGATAGGTCTGCCGTTCGGCCTCAGAGAAGATGTGCACGATGACGTCGCCATAATCCAGCAACATCCACCCCGACTCGGCTGTGCCTTCGCGGTGTAACGAGAATACCCCAACTTGTTTGAGCTGATGAACAATTTCTTCAGCGATGGCTTGCAGTTGGCGTGCCGACTCGCCGGAAACCATGACGAAGTAGTCAGCAAAGCTGCATATCCCGCAGGCATCAAGCAGTACGATATCATCGGCCAGCTTGTCACTGGCGATATCCACAATACGCCGGGCTTTATCAAGTCCCACAAGGACGTTGTTTTCCATACGCCCACATTATAGCATAGGCTCACACCGAGAGAGTTTGTGATACCGCCCTATCCTGATATACTCATAGGATGAGAGGATTGCTGTTCGGCACCGCTGGTATTCCGACGAGCACCCACCCCCCCACCACCGCAGACGGCATCCGCCGCATTGCGGCACTGGGATTGGATTGCATGGAGCTGGCTTTTGTACACGGCGTCTATTTAAACAAAGCCGAAGCGATCGCGATGAGCGGGGTTGCCCGCAATAACGGTGTCAAGCTCTCGGCACACGCCCCCTACTACCTAAACTTTAACCCGCGCGAAGAAAAAAAAGGCCACGTGAGCCAAGGTATGCTGCACAACGCAGCCCGCATCGCGCATTTCTGCGGCGTCCAAGACGTAGTCTTCCACCCCGGTTTCTATATGGGCGACCCGCCGGAGCAAGTCTTTCAGACTATAAAAAAGGCCATGGGCGCGGTACTGAGTAAGCTTGCAGATGATGAAAATCCCATCACCCTGCGCCCCGAGGTAAGCGGCAAATTCGCCCAATTCGGCACAGTGGACGAGGTTATTCGCCTTGCTCAAGAATTGCCGCGTGTCGCCCCCTGTGTGGATTTCGCCCATTGGCATGCCCGCGGCAATTTTAATTCCTACGGCGAATTCACAGGATTGCTAAAAGACATTGAGAAAAAACTGGGGAAATCCGCCCTGGAAAACGTGCATTTCCATGTTTCCGGCATTGAATACAACAAATACGGCGAGCGTAAGCACCTGCCGCTCCGGGCCTCAGACTTGAAATACGAAGAGCTTTTGAGAGCCTTCAAAGACTATGAACTTAAAGGGACCGTCATCTGCGAAAGCCCTAATCCGGAAGAGGACGCTTTGTTCCTAAAAGAAACCTACGAAAAGATGTGACTTCCTCGGTCTCTCTGTATTAGCTGAATATGAAACGCCTGAGGGGGAAGTTGCGAACAATCTGCTGTGCACCCAGGCAGCAGCGTTATGACCTTTTTACCCAATCCACAGCGTTACGGAAGATTTTGAAACCGCTTTCGGCAAGCACAGCCTCATGCCGCGTCCAGTGCGGATGCTGTTGATAGTTGATATTGCCCTCGGGGAGCGCCATTAGACCAAAGACGCGTCCTGTTGAGTCAGTGATACCGGCAATGGCGTTTAGCGAACCGCTTGGGCAGGCAGGATAAGCAGTGCACAACTTGCCTGCAGAGTCTGAATAATAGAGAGCGGTATCAGTTTTATCTAAAACCTCTTGGGGAGCAAAAAACTTGCCCTCGCTGTGGGCAAAAGGGGCATAGATGCCCTCAATTCCGTGCGTAAAGACGCACCGGCTATGCTTGTTGACTCCAAGATATACCCATCGGCACTCGAAGCGCCCCGAGTCATTGGTGGTAAGGGTCACCGTCTGAGTAGACCCCGCTGATCCCGGCAGGATACCTGCCTTAACCAGCACCTGAAAACCGTTGGATACGCCAAGAATCAGTCCGCCCCGCTCAATAAAAGGAACTGCTTCACCGGTAAGCCGGCGCGTAAACTCATTAGCCTGCACCCTTCCCACGCCAAGGTCGTCGCCGTAAGAAAAGCCGCCCGGTATGGCCAAAATCTGATAGTCGGCAAGCTTTCTCGTTCCGGCCGTAAGCTCAGCAACGCTTATTATCTCCGCCAAAGCCCCGGCCTGACGGAATGCAAGTGCCATCCCCTCATCACGATTGGTACCCGGGGCACGCAGAATCAGCGCTCTCACGATAGCCATGTCTACCAGCGCAGCGGACGCTGCCATGCCTCCTTTAGTTCAGCAATGGGCAGATCAACAACCACCCCTCCGCCCAACCCGGTTATTTTAAGGTTAGCACCATTCACAACCCTGCCGATGAGGCCAATCGTACTGCCTTCCATTATTTCCTCAAAGGCGGCTCTGTTCTCAGGAGCAATCTCAGCTAAAAAGCGGCTGTTGGATTCTGAAAAAAGTATGGTGTCATCCCGTCTAATGCGACCGCGTGGGACGCTGTCCAAGCCTACCTCTGCCCCCAGCCCTCCGGCGAAAGCCATCTCGGCAAGTGCCACCCCCAGACCTCCCTCGGAGAGGTCATGGCAAGCCCTAACCAAGCCTGCCCCGGTTGCGCGGCTGAGGCTTTCCATCAACCTCTTCGCTTTTGGTGCATCTACCCACGGAACATTCACACCCACCTCATTATACAAAGCGTAATACTCTGAGCCGCCAAGCTCATTAAAGGTCTCACCGATAATATAAATGAGGTTGCCCGGCTGCTTGAAATCCATAGAAACGGCGCGCGCGCTGTCTGCCATCACCGCCATAGCCGACACAATTAGGGTGTGCGGGATGGAGATGCGCCGCCCGGCGTGCTCAAATTCATTATTCAGGCTGTCCTTGCCTGAGATAAATGGTGCACCATAAGCAAGTGACATATCGCGGCAAGCCTGTGCGGTGCGCACAAGCGCCCCCAAGCTCTCCTTGTTTTGGACACTGCCCCAGCAGAAGTTATCAAGTAAAGCCACGCGCTCAAGGCTGCCGCCCACGGCGATTATCTGCCGCATGACCTCATCGATAGCTGAGGCTGCC
>CAYOAR010000144.1:0-1932 GCA_964402105.1 uncultured Dehalococcoidales bacterium | reverse complement strand
GGAAATATCTTCTTTATGGATGAGGACATCGCCGGCATGCCTCCCTCTAAGATCACTGAACGCCATGTGGTCCAGGTTCCGGAAGGGCGCCGCATCTTTCCCGCCATGACGGTGCGCGAGAACCTCGAAATGGGTGCTTTTCTGCGCAAGGACGCAGCGGGCATCAAACAGGACATGGAATGGGTCCTAAACCTGTTTCCACGCCTTGAAGAGCGCCTTACCCAAAAAGGCGGCACACTTTCCGGCGGTGAGCAGCAAATGCTGGCTATTGCCCGTGCGTTGATGACACAACCGAAGCTCCTGATGCTTGACGAGCCCTCGATGGGCCTGGCCCCGGTTATTGTAGAGATCATTTTTGGAATCATTAAAAAGCTCCACGATGACGGCGTGACTATCCTGCTGATCGAGCAGAATGCAAATTTGGCGTTGGCGATTGCAGACTTTGGCTTTGTGCTAGAAACTGGGACAGTTAAACTGCAGGGCACAGGAGCCGAGCTGATGAAGAACGAAGATGTAAGAAAAGCGTACCTGGGCGAAGGATAAGAAAAGTGTGCCTGGGTGAAGGATAAAAAAACTGGGGCTACAAATAAGGCGCATTCGTTGCGCCTGCTAATTGATGAAAAGGTTGAACAGCCATGAGAGTTGGAACCGTTACTGAAATTAAGACACAGGAATATCGTGTTGGGTTGACGCCTGACGGGGCAAAGGCCTACACAACTGCTGGCCATACGGTATATGTCCAGAAAGGTGCAGGAATCGGCTCAGGCTTTGAGGATGCCGAATATATTGCATCCGGTGCAGTCATGTTGGACGATGCCGAGGCGGTATACGAGCAATGCGAGATGATAATCAAGGTAAAAGAACCCCTGCCTGAGGAGTATCATTTCTTGCGGGAAGACATGATCCTCTACACATATCTGCACTTGGCGGCAAGCCGTGAATTGACTGATGCGATGTTGGCATCTGGGGTCAAGGGTGTTGCCTATGAGACAATCGCCAATAGACAGGGCGCCTTGCCCTGTCTGCGGCCGATGAGTGAGATAGCAGGGCGTTTAAGCGTGCAGGAAGGCGCAAAATACCTGGAGAAGCCTTTTGGTGGACGAGGCGTGCTGCTGGGCGGCGTGCCAGGTGTCGCGCGCGGCCGGGTTGTCATCCTAGGTGGTGGGGTAGCTGGGACAAATGCCTGTAAGATGGCCGTTGGGCTAGGCGCAGATGTTACTCTGCTGGACATCAACCTGACCCGGCTGGCTGAGCTTGACGACCTCTTTGAGGGGCATATCACAACCCTTTATAATTCTCCCGGAAACCTGGAGAAAGCCTTGACCGAAGCGGATCTTGTGGTTGGCTCTATCTTGGTCCCCGGGCTCGCGGCACCCAAGATCGTCAAGCGTGAGCACTTGAGGTTGCTTAATCTTGGTGCGGTAATCGTAGATATTGCTATCGATCAGGGCGGTTGCTTTGAAACCTCACGGCTTACCTACCATGACAACCCTACGTTTGTTGAAGAAGGTATAAACCATTACTGTGTAGGCAATATGCCAGGCGCGGTGCCTCGGACAGCCACTTACGCGCTATCCAATACGACCTTGCCATTCGGGTTGGAGATTGCAAAAGAAGGGCTGGAGGCCGCATGTGCAAAAGATCCCTATCTGGCTCTTGGCTTGAACACTTACCACGGGAAATGTACCTATGAGAATGTGGCGGTCAGCCATGGGATCGAGTATCAGCCGGTAACTTTCTAAGCAAAAAGAGCCGGTGGATAAAAGCGGCGGCACGTGAAAAAAGCCCCGTCCCCTTTTCACCAAAGCGGCGGCAAACTAAAACATCGAGCTAGACGCAGCAGTGGCCAGTTGATCGCTGGCCACTGTGGCTATTTGCGGTTGCTTTTTGCTGTATGGATTGACATGCCGTGCACGGCCTCAACAGCCTCTA
>CAYOAR010000143.1:0-2459 GCA_964402105.1 uncultured Dehalococcoidales bacterium | reverse complement strand
AAAAAAATCAGAAAATCGACATGGAACATCGTCAAGAGTAGCGCTATGACGCGGGAGGAAGCAGAGCAAGCCGTACTAATCGGAATCGAAACTGCTATAGACGCCGTAAATAGCGGCTACACTCTGCTGGGAGCGGGCGAGATGGGTATCGGCAATACCACCACGTCAGCGGCGGTTCTGTGTGCGCTCACCGGCATCCCGGTTAGCCAAGCAGCGGGCAAGGGCGCAGGGCTGAAAGAAGAGGCGTACCAGCAAAAAATCAACGTTATCCAGGCGGCTTTGCAGCGTAACAACCCAGATCCATCCGATCCATTGGACGTACTGGCCAAGGTGGGGGGCTTTGATATCGCGGCCATGGCTGGGGTGTTCATTGGCGGCGCGTATATGAGAGTGCCGGTAGTGATTGACGGATTCATTTCTATGGTTGCCGCTTTAACTGCGTTTAGAATGTGCCCCGCTGTTAAGGGTTATTTGATAGCCTCGCATGCGTCATACGAACAGGGTTTCCCTCATGCGGCGCGCGCGCTCGGCCTTGAGCCCTGCCTAAACCTAAATATGCGGCTTGGCGAAGGCAGCGGGTGTCCAATCATGTTCGCCGTTATTGACGGCGCCTGTGCGGTCATGCGGGATATGGCCACATTTGAACAGGCCAACATTGGCGAGGAATATCTAAACAAAATCAAAGACGGCGATAATTTCACGGTATAGAGGATCCCCCCATTTATGAGAATCTTGGTATCAGGCGGATGTAAAAACGGAAAATCTTACTACGCCCAGCGCCTAGCCAAAGCGCAGCAGACGAGCTCCTTGTACTATATTGCCACTATGGCATCCATTGACTCAGAAGATGCCGAGCGCATCAAGAGACACAAACAGGAGCGCCTCGGTTGGGGCTTCACAACAATTGAACAACCCGCCGGCATTGAAGACATTCTGCAAAAATGCGCCAGCGACGGTTCTTTTCTTCTGGACAGCCTGACAGCCTTACTGGCAAATGAAATGTTTCCACCCAATAACTCTATCAACGAGCGAGCTGCGGATAAAATCATGGAGGGACTGTCACAGGTCTTGAGCTCAACCCAAAACATTGTGGTTGTGTCCGATGATATTTTCAGTGATGCCGTAATATACGACCCATTTTCAGAAAGCTACCGCCGGTTTCTTGCAGATATCGATCGTGGGGTGGGGCGAATTTGCGATGCGGTTCTCGAAATCTCTTTCACTAACATGATTGTTCACAAGGGCAGCGAGGCATTCGATGCGCTATATAAAAAGATACGCTAAGGCATTTTATATGTCATGCAGTATGTTCAGCGCTGTGCCGCTGCCATCCCATGCGCGCGATGAAACGCATCTGAGCTTGGTGCTTCCTTGCTTACCACTGGTCGGCATACTGCTCGGGGCAGCTTGGTGGGGCACAGCAAAACTGATTGCTTTAAGCGGGATGCACCCGGTTTTAGCGGCAGCGGTACTTGCAGTGACACCTTTCTTGCTCTCTGGTTTTTTGCATCTTGACGGTTATATGGATACCAATGATGCCGTTTTGTCTCGCCGTCCCCTCGAGGATAAGCTGCGCATTCTTAAAGACCCGCATGCGGGAGCATTCTCGATTATCGCCCTTGTCATTTTGTTTGTCCTGCAGTTCGCAGCTATATATGCGGCTATTGACGGGGAGAAAGAGCTACTGACACTGCCCTTTATAGTCGTTACGTCTCGGTGCTGTTCATCGCTGTCGCTTCTCAGCCTTAAGGTCATGCCGCAGAGTAACTACGCTAAGTCCTTCAAGCAAAACACCAGTTCCGCGCACAAATGTTTTGTGATAGTTTTATCCGTACTGACAATGGTAGCAGCATACATGTGTATGGGGATTAGCGGACTGACTATGGTCGTATTTACCGTTCTGGGGTTTGCCGGAGCCATGACTTATGCTTATAAGCAATTTAAGGGTGTTTCGGGAGATCTCGCAGGGTACTCTCTGGTAATCGGCGAGCTTTGTGGGCTGATTGCGCTGGCTGTAATATAAAGGACCTGGTGTAAATAATGATATTGATATTTGGCGGTGTGTACCAAGGGAAACTAGCCTACGCACTGGATAGGTTCGGCTTTGCCGAGGTCGATACATACCATTGCCGCGAAGATAATGCAGATGTGCCAAGTAATAAGAGGCTATTCTATGAAATCGATAAGTGGATCCTGGCACTCGTAAGAGCAGATGCCGACGTTACCCAAGCCGTGCAGCAATTTATTAGCACCAATGCAGAGGCAGTCGTGATTTGCAACGACATCTCCTGCGGTATCGTGCCAACCGATCCGGTGCTGCGCAAATGGCGGGAAGCGGTGGGTCGAGCAATGTCCGAGTTATCACGTAATTCAAGCGAAGTGGTGCGCCTATATTGCGGAATCCCAACACGGCTAAGGTAATGAATATCTATCTCATTCGCCACGGCAAAACAACAGCT
>CAYOAR010000142.1:0-6644 GCA_964402105.1 uncultured Dehalococcoidales bacterium | reverse complement strand
GGGGCATTGATGGCGGTTGACCCCAAGGTGGCGAAAAGGATTGGCGATAAATGATAAACTGGGCTAAAAATACCATAGCGCGGCTGTATTTTCTTTTCTACCACAAACTACTCCAGCGCCCCGCTGATTTTCCCATAACAAGACAAGGCGTCAGAGTACTCATCCGTTGGCCCGCCATGGCATGGGCCGTGGCGCTGGCAGTTTTTGGCTTAACGGCAGGGCTGTTGCGCGGCTGGTGGATTATTGCCACCGTGTGTATATTCGTTTTCGCGTGGTGGTTTATCCCTCACTGCATTCAATCCGCCCTCGACCACCGCGACGATAACCAGGTATGTCGCACACCGGCCATGCTTGAGTGGTCAGAAGATAGGATTGAGATATGCTCACGCCAAAGCAGCAGCCCTGATTAGCCATCGTGCGCATGGAGAATTAATTCTATGTTAAAGAACCCATGCGAAAGCGGTCATAGCGCGAATAATTAGCTCATATCAATGTCGGCTACCGGGCTGTTAGAAATAGGTAAAACCATTCTCTCGGCGCTCATCTTGAAGCTTTGCCCATGCGTCAAGGCCCTGCGAGCGAAGCAAATCACTATCTTGTTTCATTGCCTGACATCCCTGCAGAGCGTTGAATTTGTCACAGGGATACTCAGCGCAAAAAGCACATAATTCGATGCCTTTTTCCTTTGCGCATAATCTTACGGCACAACCAGGATTACCGCACCCTTCCTTGCAGGAAGACCACGCACCGCTTTCCGTCATTCCCTTTAAAAATGACCAAAAACCGTCGCCTCCCGGAATGGAGTTGATGACTTCCTCAAATCCCGCTTTTCGCATTTCGTCGTACAGCACTCTGGCTGCAGGAGCCACCTTTGCATTGACCGGGCAGTTTTCACAATACAGCCCGCAATAGCACATGTAATTCTTGTTCATCGCTATATCCTTCTTCCCGTTGATTTACGCATTTTTCAAGGCGGTTACCGATATCCTAGCATGGCAAACACGACAACGGTGTGACTTGTTTACTCATACATGGAAAGTATTTTTCCTGCAATAAGCTTGATTTCCTCTGCGATATCGCCTGGCTCAAGAACCTTGACCCTGTCGCCAAAACCGAGCAGCCAATTTATTAAGTATTCGCGGTTGAAAACACCGATTTCGAACAGCAGTCCCTCATTCGTTTCTTTGTAGCAATTCAACCCATAGACCTCTATCAGCTGGTATTTCACCGAGGGATCAAAAAGGGCAACCAACTTCCGTTCTTCAGCCGAAATACCTTTGCTGAAGTCCCTTTTTTCGGGAGGGATTGCGCGTTGAATAAAATGCTCATCGCATTGTTTGAGATTCCACAAGCGAGTAAGCTTAAACAAGCGGAAATCTCCCCGCTCTAAGCAGAATCCGAACACATACCATGCCGTCCATTGAAAGATTACAAAGTACGGCTCAATACGGCGGTGCGTATCACCCTTGTCATAGAAATAGTCAAACTCGATGATCTGCTCCCGAAGAATGGCTTGCTTGATGATTTCGATTTTTTCCGTAAGCTGGCCTTTATAATACGAAGCAAGGTCGATGATGATCGGTTCCCGCATGGAGACAACCGCTTCGCTGTTTGCGTGTAGCTTGGCCAGAGTCCGCTCGATAATTGACTCATCCGAAATGCTCCCGAGCCCCTTTAAGGCTGCGATAATCCCGGATAGTTCGTCTGTGGTCAAAACACCTTTTTCCAGCTTGAATCCCTCGGCAATAGAAATTCCGCCGCCGCTACCTTGATGGGAAACAATGGGGATCCCTGCCATACAAAGAGCATCAATATCCCGTCCGATAGTGCGCCGGCTGACTTCAAACCTGCTGGCCAGATCCGGTGCGGTCACACGATCTTTCTGCAGAAGAACGATAAGGATGCCGAGTAAGCGATCAAGTTTCATCAACTACAAAATACCATAAAAACACGACAACAGTATGGCGTGTTTGAAAACTTGGGCAGTTTTGGCGCGCGGGCAACCTGCTGTTGCTAATTTGTGTTGAGGCGGCACCCGATATACAATCCAATTGAGAAAGATATCTCGAATAAATATATCTCGAGCACAATGCTCGAATCGTCAATTGAAATGGTGTATGATAATTAGGATGGACATTTTTGCAATCTTCAGAGCCGCTGCAAACCAAGAACGCGCGAAAGGCATGAAAGCTTATGTGCGGGGACAGTTTGAGTACCTTGGGATATCGTCACCGCAGCGAAGAGCGCTTAGCAAAGAGTTTGTGAAATCACAAACGGCAGTCGACTGGGCTTTCATTCACAAGTGTTGGGAACAACCAGAGCGTGAATTTCAATACCTCGCGATTGATTGCCTTGTACACCTGAAAAAACTGCTCAAACCAAGTGATATTCCCAACCTCAGCAAACTCATAACCGCTAAATCCTGGTGGGATACCGTTGATGGGATTGACGTAATCGTCGGCAGCATCGCTTTTGAGTATCCGAGTGTGAATAAAACATTGATTGAATGGAGCGCGGGCGAAAACATTTGGCTTAGGCGGACAGCCATCAACCATCAGCTTCTGCGAAAAAGATTTACCAATGCAGATTTACTCGAGCAGATAATCCTCAATAACCTCGGGCAGAGCGAGTTCTTTATCAATAAGGCTATCGGTTGGAGTTTGCGCGAGTACAGTAAAACCAATCCTGCTTGGGTTGCGGCGTTTATCGAAAAGTACAAAGACAAAATGGCTCCCCTGAGTGTTCGTGAGGGCAGTAAGTATATTCAAATTTGACAGACTATTAGTGCCTTGCTAGAATACTCGCGCACTTATACGGTTGTATTAATATGAACAGCTATTCTTGGGTGGCATCTTATACCTACACATATTGCGGGCGCACTTGGGTGCGCGCGAGAGGTATTGCTGCCTAAATTATGTCTATAAGACTGTTATAAACTAGAAACTATGCAGCGAGAGCCTCCCGCACGGGAGGCTCTCGGGTTATAATGGGGCAACGAGGAATGAATCAAACAGAACAAGCAGATACTTTACCAAGGTTGGTAGTGCGCAATGCTCGCGAATGGACGGAGCGGTCAGCCATGAGCATGAAGCGCCTCGGCATTTGGCAGCAATATACCTGGCAGCAGTACCTTGATCAGGTAAAATACTTTTCGCTCGGGCTGGTGAGCATTGGGCTTAAGCCGGGAGACGTGGTTGCCATCATCGGTGATAACGAACCGGAGTGGTTTTGGGGAGAGTTTGCCGTACAGGCTGCGGGCGGTATTGCCACTGGGATCTTTGTGGACTCTGTTCCCTCCGAGGTTGAGCACATTGCAAGTCATTCCGGAGCTCGGTTCGCCCTGGTGAATGATCAGGAGCAGGCTGATAAGTTTTTGGAGCTTAAGTCTAAGCTGCCGCGCATAGAGCGCATTATCTACTGGGACCCAAAAGGCCTCAAGAACTATGACGATCCCAGCTTGATTTCTTTCGCTCAAGTAGCGCGCCTTGGCCAGGAGTGCGATCGGGCTAACCCAAACCTCTTCGCCGAGAACGTGGCGCGTGGGCGAGAGGATGACACTGCATTTATCTACTATACTTCCGGCACCACCGGTTTGCCCAAAGGGGCTTGTCTTTCCCACCGGGCGCTCATCAAGACTGCCCAATCATTTCTGGGCCGCTTTGCATTCACCCAAAAAGACGATCTCATCTCCAATTTCCCTGCCGCTTGGGTGGGTGACTCGTATTTTGCCACTATACCGCATCTCCTCTCCGGCGCGCGTCTAAACTTCCCCGAAGAGCCGGAAACCATTGCGCAGGACACACGCGAGGTCGGGCCGAACTTTGTTAGTTACGGCCCGCGCCAGTGGGAATCACTGGTAAGTGATATCCAAATCAAGATGATTGATGCTCACCCGCTTAAGCGATTTGCTTACCGCGTCTTTTTGCCGATAGGCTTTAAAATGGCCGATATGAAGCTTGCGCGGAAAAAGATAAACATTTTCTGGAAAGCCCTCTATGCCATAGCCGATGGCTTGCTTTTCCACCCCCTGAAAGACAAGCTGGGGCTGTCACGAGTGCGCTTCGCCGTGACCGGAAGCTCTGTGCTGAGCTTGGATACGTTCCGCTTTATTCATGCCATAGGTATTGCCTTGCGGCAGAACTACGGCTCGACCGAGGCGGGATACATATCAT
This sequence comes from uncultured Dehalococcoidales bacterium, assembly GCA_964402105.1. GTDB lineage: Bacteria > Chloroflexota > Dehalococcoidia > Dehalococcoidales > UBA1222 > WRNP01. Next base: position 2,472 of record CAYOAR010000142.1, on the reverse strand, counting down.
CACATGCTGCCGATGACATTCGCTTTGAGAGCGTCGGCCGGCCGGTGCTGGGTACCGAGGTGCGCATCATGGATACCGGCGAGCTCTTAGTGCGCAGTCCGTCCATGTTTAGCGGCTACCTTAAAAACGAACAGAAGACTGCCGAGGTGGTAAAGGGCGGCTGGTGCCATACCAGCGATGCCGTGAACATTGACGAACAGGGGCACATCATCTTCCTTGACCGGCTGGAGCATATGGGAGAGCTTGCCTCGGGGGTAAAGTATGCCCCGCAGTACATCGAGAGCCGCCTGCGTTTCTCCCCGTATATCAAAGATGCCATGGTGGTAGGAGGCAAGAACCGAGATTATGTGTCGGCTATCATCAACATGGACTTTGCCCAAGTAGGGAAATGGGCAGAACGGCAGCATCTGACCTATACCACTTTTGTGGACCTCTCGCAGAAAAAAGAGGTAGCCGAGCTTATTCAAAAAGACCTCCGCCGCGTCAATGCTTTCCTGCCCGATGCTGCCCGCGCCCGCCGTTTTGTGCTTTTACATAAAGAGTTCGATCCGGACGAGGCTGAGCTCACTCGCACGCGCAAGCTTAGGCGCGAGTTCATGGAGGAGCGCTACAAAGAACTTATTGCCAGTATGTATGCCGCATCAAGCGAGGTCAAGGTCGAGGCGCCCGTAACATACCGCGATGGGCGGAGGGGTGTGGTTACGACAACTATCAAGGTGCGGGAGGTTAACTAAAGTGCTTTTGCAGCTTGTTATTACCGGGCTTGCGGTAGGGTTGGTCTACTCCCTCATTGCCTTGGGTTTTGTTCTGATCTGGAAGTCAACGGGCGTATCAAACTTGGCACTGGGGCAGCTATTACTGCTCTTTGCTTGGTTTGCCTACAGGATGCTCTCCGGGGCGGGAATGCCTGTGTGGCTGGGGCTTATTTTAACCCTAATCTTCGCCCTTTTTACCGGCTGGCTCATGGAGCGGATTATCCTGCGCCCCCTCATCGCCCAGCCGATACTTTCGCTCATAACCGTAACTTTGGGCATGGGCTTTCTCATCGACGGCCTGGTCACCTTTCTTTGGCCTGAGAGCATTGCCGCCCTGCCGCGCATCTTCCCCCAGACGCCGGTGTATATCGGCTCGGCCATGGTATCGCAGGAGTACTTGTGGGCAGCGGGCATCTCAATCATCCTTTTTGCTCTCATCTCGCTCTTTTTTAAGTACAACCGTACCGGCATCGTCATGCGTGCAACCGCCGATGATCAGCGCGCGGTACAAGCCTGCGGCATCCCCGTAACACGCATTTTCTCACGCTCTTGGATGCTTGCTTGTGCCCTGGCGGCTGTCGGGGGTGTACTCATGGCCTCTATCGGCGGACTCACGGCAGGGCTGGTGGGCACCGGGCTCAGAACATTCTCGGTGGTTATCTTGGGAGGGTTGGATTCCTTCTTGGGAGCTATGATTGCCGGACCAATCATCGGTATTGCCGAAAACGTGGGAGGGGGCTACCTTACCCCGCTTACTTGGGCTGGGGTAAACGAGGTCATCCCTTTCATCATCATCATTATCGTCATGTTCGTTCGTCCCTACGGGCTCTTTGGGGAAGAACGCATAGAAAGGATATAAAGAATTGGACCTGCCTGCTGGGGTACGCAACACGAGCTATGCTCAGGACATGGCCATCTTCCGCACCAAAACGCATTGGTTTTGGCTGGCACTGCTGTTCGTGCTGCTGCTCGCGTCCCCCCTTTACCTAAGCTCACAGTGGCTGGGGGTTGCCAACCTTATCATGATCACGGTGGTTGCCGTTACCGGCCTTAATATCCTAACCGGCTACTGCGGACAGCTTTCCATAGGGCATGCCGGTTTTGTGGCGGTGGGGGCATATACCTCGACTATCCTTATGCGCGGCCTTAATTTGCCGTTTGGGCAGTTCAGCGCTCCGTTCCCGCTGGCTTTGCTTATTGCCGGGGTTATGGCGGGCTTGGTGGGCATGCTCTTTGGCATCCCGTCGCTCCGCGTAAAAGGCTTTTACCTAGCCATAAGTACTTTGGCTGCCCAGTTCATCATCCTTTGGGTTATCGGACACTGGGACCGCGTAACCGGCAGCACTATGGGGCTGGCGGTGCCGCCGGCCGAGCTTTTTGGCGCTGTATTTCGGAGCCAGTCTCAAAAGTTTTATCTGATATTGCCGGTCGCCGCTCTTGCCATTTTCTTTGCCAAGAACCTCGCTCGCACTCGTACAGGGCGGGCCTTTGTTGCTATTCGCGACAACGATCTTGCGGCGCAGGTGATGGGCATCAACCTTTTCCGCTACAAACTCCTGGCTTTCTTTATCGGCTGTTTCTTTGCCGGAGTTGCCGGAGCTCTGCTTTCTATGTGGGCGGGCTTCATCGGCCCCGAGAGCTTTCCTTTCACGACTTCTGTTCTCTATGTCGGCATGATCATCATTGGGGGGCTGGGCACCTCGGTGGGGCCGATCTT
>CAYOAR010000141.1:0-1776 GCA_964402105.1 uncultured Dehalococcoidales bacterium | reverse complement strand
GCCGATTGCACGTTACAACCGGCTGCTTTTGGGGCCGGAGCCGAGGGGCATAAACTGTTAAGTTATTCATAGCTACTCTCTTACCCCGAAGAACTCGTATTCTTTATCGCTGCCGGTTCGGGCTATCTCTCGGCCGCGCTTTATAATAGTTTCAAAATGAGCCTTGGTGACATCGCGACCGCCAAGGCCGCCTACGAAACTTACAACCTTTGGTTTTTGCGCCTCATCGTAGAGGGCATTTCGGATTTCTGAGGCTACCGGCCCGCCCGGACCACCCACCGACAATGATCGGTCAAGGGTGATAAGAACGAAAGCTCCTTTTACCGCAGCACGAAGCTCTTCAAATGGGAAAGGACGCCACAGACGAAGCCGTACCAATCCAACCGCCTCGCCTGCCTCGCGCAGGGCATCAACAGCTGTCATGGCTGTCTCACTGAAGCTGCCGACAGTGAAGAGGAGGGTATCCGCCCCCTCCGTGCGGTAGGTTTCTACGGGTTTATATTCTCGCCCAAACTGCTTTTTAAATTCTGCCCAAACCTCAAGGATGACCGATTTGGCGGCGCGCAGATTGACTTCCTGCGCCCATTTGGCCTCGGTGAAAACCACCGGCGGGGCAAAGTCACCCATGGCTACCGGTTTGGATGGGTGCAATGGCAATGGATATTTATTAACTGGTAAAAATGCTTTGACCTGCGCCTCATCCGGCAGAAGTATTGGCTCAATGACATGGGAGAGGTGGAACCCATCAAGGTGAACCATCACCGGCAAAAGCACGCGGGGATCTTCGGCAATGCGAAAAGCACAGAGTGTCTGATCGGTTACTTCCTGCCCGTTTTCGGTAAATATCTGTATCCAGCCGGTGTCGCGGCAGGCCATCACATCCGAGTGATCCCCCCATACAGAGAGAGGCGAAGCGAGAGCACGATTGGCAACCGTCATGACAATTGGCAGCCGCATGCCGGAAGCCACATATAGAGTTTCGTGCATGAGCTCAAGTCCCTGGCCAGCTGTGGCAGTAAACGTGCGTGCTCCGGTTGCTGCCGAGCCCAAACAGGCACTCAAGGCCGAATGCTCAGACTCCACGGGGATGTACTCGGCATCAAGCTCCCCATCGGCTACAAGTTCTGCTATGTGTTCCACGATGTGGGTCTGGGGCGTGATGGGGTATGCCGCCACCACATCCACATCGGCCATCTTAACCACCTCACCAATGGCAAGTGAAACCTCGATGCCTACCCGCTGTGCCATTACTCTTCCTCCTTCATGGCGATGGTGTAAGTGGGACACTCGCGGGCACAGATGCCGCAGCCTTTGCAATAGTACAAATTGGTTTCGAAACAACCTTCGGCATTCATCTTGATACAGCCCTCAGGACAGAATAGCTGGCACATGCCGCATTTAATACAGCGGCTGAAGGAGTAGGTCGGACGTTGCGAGCGCCAATCTCCAGTGCGGTAGAACGCCGCTGAGCCAGGATCAGTCACAATGCATCCGATGTTAAAATCCCGCCAGGTTAGTTCGTTTTCCGGTTTAGGCATGGGCTACCTCCTCAACCTTGGTTTCGTCGTAGGCACGTTTTAGCGCTGCCGAGTTTTTATCGGCGAGTTTTCCAAAGCGTTTTTTCATAGGCTCGCTGAGTGCTTCTAGGCTTACCATCCCAGCCGCCTTAAGGAGGGCTCCCAGCATCGTGGTGTTGACGATAGGCACACCTAGCACCTCTTTGGCGATGCGGTTGGCATCTACCGTCGCTATGCGATAGAGCGCCCTCATCTCAGC
>CAYOAR010000140.1:0-5755 GCA_964402105.1 uncultured Dehalococcoidales bacterium | reverse complement strand
CGTACCCGGCGACACCCCCGACTACACCATCTCGGCCATCATCGCCGATGAGATGGCCATCGGTGTTGCGAACAACAAGACAACCGCGGCGCGAATAATCCCGGTTATTGGCAAGCAGGCAGGTGACATAGTGGAGTTCGGCGGGTTGCTGGGACAGGGTGTGGTAATGCCTGTAAACCGTTTTTCCAGCCAGGCTTTCGTTGCCCGCGGCGGGCGAATACCGGCACCTATTCATAGCCTAAGGAATTAGAGGCTAAAGCGGTCGGGGCTTTCAGGTTATTATAATACGGGCTTATACCAATCCATCAAGCAAATCTTTTTCGCGTTTTTTCCCCGACGGCGGATAGGCGCGTATAAAATAATCGTGCGGCCTACAAAGATTCCCCAAGAACCCAACTATCCTAAATATTACCGATCTTGACCGCCCCCCGCCTTGGCTTGCATGGCAGGCCGACGCTTCGCTCCGCCTTTTTACAGCTCTCCGATCAAGACGCACTACGGCATTCACCGAGTAGTCGACCGATATAAACCTAGTGAGGTCTATGTCTTTATTCCGCCCATAACGCCTCGGGTTCTGCCCAAAAAGAGGCATTAACCGCACCGCCCACTTCATAGCACCTTGCGGGCGCACCGAGAAGTATAGCTTGGCTGGTTGAAAAGCCAGGCCAGCCTCAGGGTAATGGGCGGGATCAGGAGCAGCGTAAAAGGCTTTAACCGTAGCCCGGTGTACCGCGACGTGGTCAGGATGCCCGTAGCCCCCACCTGCGTCATGCGTAATGACCACATCTGGTCGAAGCTCGCGGATAATCTTGACAATCCTGCCAGCTACCTCTTCCGTAGGGATGGTCATCAGCGCCTCTGGATGCCCGTTCTCTGCCGATCCAATCATGCCAGAGTCGCGGTAACCTAAATAGACCACACCCGCGAGGCCAAGAGCACGTGCCGCACATGCCATTTCTGCCATACGCACCTCGTGAACTGTGCGTCCTTGCAGATATTCATCATCAACCGTGCCAGCTTCACCGCGCGTAGCACAAACATAATAAACCTTAGCCCCTGCTAGCGCATGCCGCGCCAAGGTACCACCTGGCCCGAACGACTCATCGTCCGGATGAGCGCCAAAAAATATTATCGTCCTTTGATTGCTTATGGCGGACATCTACGCTCTGGTGCTTTAAAACGTCAATTTATAGGGCTTCTCGGCATAATATCACAGCCCACGGGCAGCATAAAATGCCGCTCTCAATTCGCCGCTTGCTTTACTGGATTAATTCTCCAGCCAACGGGGGTTGGCTTGTGCGGCCTCAGCATATAGCTCTTCTGCTTTAAATGAACTTCGCCAAAGGGGAGCGGAGGCCATCCCCCGGAAGCCCATCTGCAGACCGAGGCGTTTGTACTCGGCAAACTCTTCCGGCGGCACGTAACGCACCACCGGGTGATTGCTGGCGGAGGGAGCCAGGTACTGCCCCAGGGTGAAAAGGTCGCAGTCCACACCGCGCAGGTCTTCCATTACCTGGAGAACCTCGTCTCGTGTTTCCCCCAGCCCCAGCATAAGACCAGACTTCGTCACTTGGCGCTGATCAAGCTCCTTAGCCCATCGCAAGAGGTCAAGCGAGCGCTGATAACCTGCTTGAGGGCGCACGGCTGGGTAGAGACGCGGCACTGTCTCCAGGTTATGCCCAAGAACGGAGGGGCGAACTGCCACAACAGATGCCAAGGCATCTTTGTTTCCTTCAAAATCCGGAGTGAGCACCTCCGTCTTCGTCCCTGGTAGCTCCCGGCGAATGAGATTGATGGTGGAAACATAATGCTCCGCTCCGCCATCCGGCAGGTCGTCGCGCGTAACAGAGGTGATAAAGACAAAATCAAGTTCTAGCGAACGGGCGGCATCCACGATATGTCCCGGTTCAGCCGGGTCAGGGGGGAGAGGCGAGGTATGATCCACAGCACAAAAAGTGCAGTTGCGCGTACAACTATTTCCTAATATAAGAAATGCTGCCCCTTTTGGGAAACACTGAGCCTGGTTGGGGCAGCGCCCGCTCTCACAAATAGTATGTAATTTGAGTTGGGATAATAGACGCTCCATCTGCCCCAACTCATCAGCGCGCGGAACACGCTGTTTAAGCCAAACAGGCATCTTTTCATTCATCTTATCCTCCATGTAAAAATAGGATTATGTTCACTCGGTAATATTATCAAGCTTTCCCGGCACAGCTGCCTCCGCAACCCGCTTGGCTAAGTAGGCTAGCGTTACAGGCGCCAACCTTAGCCGAAAGACTTCAGAAAAAGCCTCTTCTAATCTGCGAGCGGCTTGTTTCACGTCAACATGGTGCCCCAACTCACGGGCAATGGATGTTGCCTCCATCCCGGGCAGTCCGCAGAGGTTGATTACGCCGAACGATGAAAGATCCGGATCTACGTTGAGAGCTAAGCCATGTGCACTGATGCCACGACTCAGGTGGAGTCCGACCGCCCCCACCTGCCTCCCGTCCACCCACAAGCCGGGGTGCTCACTCCAGCGCTCAGCAACCACGCCATAACTTGCTAGCACCCTCAAGGCCACCTCCTCCAAGTCGGTAATAAAACCACGCAGAATACCATCGCGACGGCGAAGATCCATTATTGTATGTAACACAAGTTGGCCAGGGGCATGGTAAGTGGTGTCTCCGCCACGCTTTGAATGTGCAAAGGCAATGCCGCGTCGAGCCATCTCCTCTGGTGTTATAAGGACGTGCTCTGGCTTACCAAAACGCCCCTGAGTCACGGTCGGAGGATGCTCCATTAGAAGAATGGTATCTGGCAAACACTCGTCGTAGCGGAGCTTTCGTAAGTCTTCCTCTAATTGAATAGCCTGTCCGTAAGGAATAAGCCCCAACCGGCCAAGGAGCGCCTTCGGCACCTGCCCCACGACCACACTCATACATACCCCAACCTATGAGTGCTGAGGCGGAGGCTTGACAGTCGACGGAAGCCCTTGAGCTTGGAGGTAAGCATAGTAATTAGGCCCAAAAAGTTCGTCTATCTCTTTTGGGTCGGCGAGTTGTATGACAGCCATCCAGCCTAAAGTATATGGGAAAGAGTTTATAGTCCCGGGCGCTAAAAACAGACGGGTGTTTATCTGAGTAATCTTACCGCTCACCGGAGATAATATGTCAGTATTTAATTTATGGGCCTCCACGCTGGCTAAGGCTTCACTTTGCCCTAAGACCGCGCCCTCCTTGTAAATATAGGAGAAACGGGTAACAACACTCGTGATTTCTTGCATCTTGTCTGAGATTCCAATGACAACTTTTCCATTTCCAATTTCTTTAACCCAAATATGATCAATATTGTACCAGCGGTCACTAGCCACCTTGGATAAACATCCGTATATATTAATTAGCGGAGGCGATTCCTCTGGCGGCACGTATACTTCGCCGATAGGCGCTGTTAGGGAAGTTGCCGCGGTTGTTGCGTTGGTTGTTGTAGGAACAGTCGGAGTAGTCGCTGCAGTGGTGTTAACAGTAGGAGAAGTTGTGCCAGAAGATGATTTCCCTTGCTCTCCTTGGCAAGCTGCAAGCAATGCCAGCGACCCTAAGGCTGCCCCACCTGTAACGATTCCAATCGCTCTGAGAAACTCCCGCCGGGAAAACCTATCTTCATTTCCTAGCATATGCTTCCTCCTAACGATGATGTTCTTCTTGTCGATTTATGTCATGATAATCCAACGGCAACGACATCAAACAATCACTCCCCGAAATATAGCTTTCATCACCAATCATTGCGATAATACTGTCTTGCTACACATAGGCTGATATGATATACGCGTTCTACGAGCGCATGGACGGAGTCGTAGGCGGAATATCCACAGCCTGAAGATAGGCATAATATCCTGGTCCAATTAAATCCTCTAGCTCGCGGGGGCTAGTAAGCTGTATGACGGCTACCCAGCCATACGAGTAAGGATATGGGTTGATAACGCCTGGCCTTACCGTCAACTCATCATTTAACTGGGTGATTTTACCGCTGACAGGTGCAACTACATCAGTGCACACCTTGTAAGCCTCCGCTCCGGCAAAAACCTCTCCGCGTTTAATTAGGTCACCGACTTCGGCTAAGAAATAAAACCTCGAAATGTCCCCCACAAGTCGTTGCATCTTGTCCGTAAGACCGATGACAACCCTATTGTCTCCTATTTCTTTAATCCAAAAGTGGCTAGCGTTATACCAACGGTCAGCAGCAACCCCAGCATCACAGCCATATCTCTCGCTCATAAGCGGCGGGTATTCCTCTGGCGGTACGTATACTTCGCCGATAGGCGCTGTTGGGGAAGTTGCCGCGGTTGTTGCAATGGTTGTTGTCGCAGGAACTGTTGGAGTAGTCACTCCATTGATGTTATCAGTAGGAGTAGTTATACCAGAAGATGATTTCCATTGCTCTCCTTGACAAGCTGCTAGCAGAGCCAGCGACCCTAAGGCTGCCCCACCTGTGACTGTTCCGATTGCTCTGAGAAACTCCCGGCGGGAAAACTTCTCTGTATTATCCAACATATGTTTATCCTCTATGGATATATGGTTTAATAAAATAATTATACACTGTTCCTCATGCCGATAGCAGCCTTTGGCAGTGTCTGTTTAGCACAATTTTTCTAGCCACATCTTCCAGAATAACAGCTTGTTTTCAAGGGGCAACAACCAACACAGCCAAGAGGTATTCTACATCCCCAATTCAGCCACACACACCTCGCATGCATCTTCACCTACAAGCGCGTAGGCGGCACGACGGGCGGGACGACTACAGCCTGAAGATAAGCATAATAGCCCGGCTGGACGAGCTCTTCCAGCTCTTGGGGATCTGAAAGTTGTATGACTACCATCCAGCCATACGAGTATGGGTGGGTGTTGATACTTCTTGGTATCGATTCAATCGCATGGTTTATTTGGAGAATTTTACCGCTTACAGGGGTTATGAGATCGGTATTCAATTTCCAAGCTTCTATTGCAGCAAAAGAACTGCCTTTCTTCACAACATCGCCTTCTTTGTACATATGCCGCAAGATAGTGATGTTATTTGTGAGCTCTTGCATCTTGTCTGTAATGCCGAGTACAACCCTGCCGCCTTCAATTTCTAAAACCCAAATGTGATCTTCGGTGTACCAGCGATCAGCTGCAGTTCCGGCCCTGCAACCATACCGCTCGCTGAGGAGCGGGGGATATTCGTCCGGCGGTATGTACACTTCGCCCGCAGGAATTGTAGTGGGTACAAGGGGGGTTACTATAGGCTTACTTGTCGTCTTAGTCTTGTCCTGACAGGCTACAAGCAATGCCAGTGATCCTACGGCCACCCCACCAGTGGCGATTCGAATCGCTTTGAGAAATTCTCGGCGAGATAAATGATTTTTATTGTCTAGCATTTATTCCTCACTGAATTATCGGTTAAACCAAGTGAGCGTCTTCGGCATCTGTTCCATCTATGTTAAGATGCATCCCAACTTTTACGAGTGTTGAGGCGGAGGTTTTGCGGTTGACGGAAGCCCCTGGGCTTGGAGATAAGCATAGTAATTAGGCCCAAAAAGTTTATCTATCTCTTTGGGATCAGTGAGTTGCATGACAGCCATCCAGCCATACGAGTATGGGAACATATTGATGACCCCCGGTGCTGTATAGAGCTGTGAGTTCAGCTGAATGATTTTACCGCTTACAGGGGCACAGAAGTCAACGTTCATTTTGACTGCTTCCGCTCCAGCAATGACATCCTCTTGTCTCAAAATGTCGCC
>CAYOAR010000139.1:0-6347 GCA_964402105.1 uncultured Dehalococcoidales bacterium | reverse complement strand
GGTTTTAGTGCTAGCCGTAGTATTAGTAGTCGTTGGCTGAGCGTTGGCTGTTGTGCTTGTAGAGGGCTTGGTGCTAGATGTGGTGGGCTGATTTAAAGCCGTTGAGGTGGTTTGAGACACAATCCCGCCGGGTTGCCTTATTATGGAAATTGTATATCCGTTTTTGTCGTACTTGATTTGCAGTTGTATCTCGTATCCAGCCTCAACCGAGTTACGTGCTACTACTCCTGTACCGCTTGGACCATTGAAGTCTATTGTCCCTAACCTGAGAAATCCGTCATTATCACGCAGGTAAATATAATAATCCCACATATCATCGTTTTGGCTGCTGCCGGAAACCTCGTACTTGATTTCCTTTAATGTTGCGCCATCAATGATAGATGTGGAGATGTTTGTGACCTTGCGTTCTTCGCCAAGCGCCAGTTTGACAGACGGGATTATATCCTTACCGATTTCGTAATAGTCGGCTTTTTCGATTTTACCTAACTCGTTGTTTACGCAATTGCACATAAGGGCGCCGCCGGCGATGCAAACGACTAAGAAAACGACGATACCTCCCAGAATCCAGGGAAGACAACTTTTCTTCTTCTTGGGAGTTGGTGCGTATTGCGGTTGATACTGCGGCTGTGGTTGGTATTGCTGTTGTGGTTGAAACTGCTGCTGCGGTTGCATACGAGGTTGTACCTGCGGCTGTGCCTGAAAAGGCGCAGGCTGTTGCTGTTGTGCTCCGCAGGAAGCGCAGAATTTTACGGCATCGTCAAGCGTCTTGCCGCAATTTGAGCAGAATTTCGCCATCTATATATCCTCCACGTTATTCTATTCTCTCTATTCTCGACGGATGTGAGAAAATTATACCTGATTGGCCATTATCCGAATAGCCCTGCCTTTTTCCACCCATGGGATGCAAGGTAGTCCCGGACGGGCTGCTTCACCGACGCGGTATCGAATTTGAAGCTTATCAAACCGACTTCTCCGGTTTCGTTGTTTTTGCCAGCGCCCAAGGTGAATGATTTTTTACTGGATTTACCCATGAATGAACTAGATGAAGTTCCGAAGCCAATTTTGCCACCGCTTACATTCACGCCTGATGATTTTTCCTCGCTCTTGTCGAGTTCTTTCCACTTACCATTGTTACCGAGGGTGACGATGAATGTGAAAGCTTTTGTTTCATCGTTGATTTCGTGCGGGGCGAAGAAAGTAGCATCCATCCACTTCCAGCGGGCTATGATGGAATCGCCCTCCACGGTGACCTCCCACGGCCGCCCTGGAATGTTGAGTGCTCCGGTTGCCTGTGTTAACACACTTTGCTTGTCTGTGTATGAGGCACCCCAAGTTGGTGGCGCAGCGTCTGGTGGCTGTGTCTGCTGTTGGAATGGCTGGGCTGGCTGAGCATAGACTGGCGCAGTAGGGGCTGACACTTTCGTGCCGCAAGAGATACAGAACTTTGCGGTCTCGGATAACTGCGCGCCGCAATTTGTACAAAACTGCATCATTTTAACCCTCCGTCGTTCTATATGGTTGTACCACTATTTTACTTAAAATACAATGACTTTATCACACAATATTGAACTTTTTTGAATCACGCCAATTTAATACCACATACTAACAATCAATAAGTTTGTTAAGACGTGTGACAGTTTTGTGCTGTTGAGTATTGATGCCCATAAGTACCACGCGTGGTCTGGTTATCTTCATGCCCTAGTCGCCCAAGTCGTTCAGATGTTAACAAAATCTTACCACGGGTGTGATTGGCTCTCTCTTTGTTAATTTATTCGGAGCCGGTATGCCACATCACATCTTTAGCACGGACACTTCGTCAAATTGATGTGTCATCGAGCTTGTTCTATATCGGCAGGTCTATAGTATATTTGCCGATGGTGTTTATTATAATTTCGGCCGATTTTTTATCTGGTTCGGTGAGCGGCAGGCGATAGCCGCCGACACGGAAACCCAGATGGTTTAGGGCAAACTTCACTGGAATGGGGTTTGAGACGACAAATAGGTCTCTGAATAACGGCATAAGACGGCGGTGAATGGCAGCTGCATGAGTGACCTCGCGTGCGGTGAAGTGTTCAATCATTCCTTTGATTTGTTTCCCAACCAAGTGCGAGGCCACGCTTATTACACCAAAGGCTCCGATGGCCATCATGGGGAGAGTATCTGAGTCGTTGCCGCTCCAGACCAAAAAATCTTCACGTGCGCCGTGAATAATCTGCGCCACCTGCTCCATGTTGCCGGAGGCTTCTTTGATGCCGATGATGTTGGGGATTTCGCTCAGGCGGATGACCGTTTCAGCGGCAAGGTTGGTGACGGTACGAGCAGGCACGTTATAAATAATACACGGCAGTTTGGTGCTCTCGGCAATAGTTTTAAAGTGGCGGTATAACCCTTCCTGGGTCGGTTTATTGTAGTAGGGTGATACCAAAAGGCAGGCATCAACTCCCCACTCCTCAGCTTTTACGGTGTTTTCGCGAGCTTCCTCGGTGGAGTTCGCTCCTGTGCCTGCGATGACCGCTCCGCGGTTTCCCACAACCGACTTTATCTCTTTGAATAGTTGGTGCTCTTCCTCCCAGGTGACGGTGGGTGACTCACCAGTGGTGCCAACCACCACCAGCCCATCGCTGCCAGAGGCGAGTAGCGCCATGGCAAGTTTTTTTGCCTGCTCGTAATCCACAGTGCCGTCTTCTTTAAACGGCGTAACCATGGCCGTAATAAGCCGACCTAACTCATGTGCCCTTTTCATTTGCAGCCTCCTGGTTTCAGCCAATCGCGACTGATCATTTCTTCGGCAATCTGAACGGCGTTGAGGGCTGCCCCCTTGCGCACGTTGTCGGCCACAATCCACATTGCAAGCCCGCCGGGGCGAGATGAGTCGTCTCGGATACGGCCGACAAAGGTATCGTCTGTGCCGGCTGCCAAGATAGCGTGAGGATAGAGGCTGGTACTCGGGTTGTCTACCACGCGCACGCCGGGGGCACTGGCCAAGATCGTGCGGCATTCCGCGGGTGACATAGGCTGGCTGAACTCTACTGTCACAGCTTCGCTATGGCTTACAAAGACGGGCACACGTACACAGGTGGCAGAAATCATTATCTCGGGGGCGTGCAGTATTTTGCGCGTCTCACTTTCCATTTTTAGTTCTTCTTTGGTGTAGCCGTTTTCAAGAAAAGTATCAATCTCCGGGAGTACGTTGAAAGCGATAGGGTAGTGATAGACGCGTGGTATTGCCTTTTCGTTGTTGAGCCACTGTTTAGTCTGAACGGCAAGCTCGTCGATAGCTGCCGTGCCTGTACCTGAAACAGACTGGAAAGTGGTGACAATGATGCGCCGGATGGGGTTTACCTTGTGCAGCGGGTATAGGGCAACCACCATCTGGATGGTGGAGCAGTTGGGGTTGGCGATGATGCCATGGTGCTCTGCAATGTCCTTGCTGTTTACCTCCGGTATTACTAGCGGCACTCCCTCTGTCATACGGAAAGCAGAGCTGTTGTCGACAACCACTGCACCGGACTCGACAGCCATTGGTGCAAAGCGGCGGCTAATGTCTGCTCCGGCGGAAAAGAGGGCGATATCAATGTCGCGAAAGGAGTCGGGCGAAGTTTCTGCAACCGTGTACTCCTTTCCGGCGAAAGTGAGCTTTTTGCCCACCGAGCGGTCTGAGGCGAGCATGGACAGCGTTTCCATTGGGAAACGGCGCTGCTCCAGCACTTTTATGAACTCTGTTCCGACCAGTCCCGTGGCGCCGACAATGGCAACCCTGTAGCCCTTCATGATACTTCTCCTCAAGGCGCTCATTTGTTTTGAAAGCGTTTAGATGCAGGGATTATACAACGTCGACTTGGGATTAACAATTGGCCTTTGGCAATGGCTGATGAAGCTATTTGGCGCTGTGACTCGGGAATACCAAGCAGCAAAAACTGAATATCTAGTGATAATTAAGGGCAGGGATTAATACCCCCTGCCCTTAATCTGAAGCTGAGCCCGCAATAGACCACTGCTGACAAGACCAGAGTGATCAGTATCTCTCGGAGGAGGGCGAACTATGCCAAAACGAAGTGGTCATCAAAATGGAAACTACTTAATAAACGAGCTTGTTGCTAAAAGTCTGAACATAGGCAAACCTAGCTGCCTCATTGTCGTTATATTAAATAGTTTCCCGAATAAATTGGGTAAATAAGGAGTGGTATGTATGAAAAATACAAAACAAATGGTTCTGGCAATAACGATAACGTGCGCGCTTGGTTTGGCTTCCTTGGGCTGTGGTACTGCCGTGGCGGTAAATAATCCTGACAAAGGTACCGATATTGGGCAAGGAAAGCATGATTCCGGTGTTAGGGTGACGATTGAGGAATGGGATGGCATCGCAGCTTCGGCTTTGGAATTGATTTTCGAGGATGATCATTGCAGATACTACCTGACATCTATTCGTTCCGATAAAATCATACTGATATTTGACGACGGAGAGCGCGTTTCGTTAAGGGATGCCATCTTAACAGAGGCAATCACCATAGAGGACTTGATTTTGAGTGGGTTGCAGGTATATGTGGAAACCATATTGTAGAAGATGGACACCATGGATGCTTGTCGCGAGAGTGGTGACGCTAGACTAAGCGTGTTTCCGTAGCGCATTGTAACGTTCCCGAATCATTACTTCGCAATTCAAGTTGTTAGATGATGTCACGCGGGAATATCAAGCAGCATCATTTCAATTTGTTGGTGTCAACTAATTACAAGGGCAGGGGTTAAAATCCCTGCCCCTTTTTTTGTTTTACTTTGCTGAAAGCTGGAGAACTTCTTTCAGTCGGTATTGTAATTCTTGTGATAGATTAAGGCCTTCTTCTTGTGCTAGGCTTTTGAGATAGCGTGGCAGTGTAACTGTGGTTCTCTCGCTAGACATATCGCATTCCCGCCGGTATCTTTCAAAATCAATATCTACCCAAGAAACTAATTCATCATCCTCGTGCGGCGGCTCGGTTATTGACGGCTCCGGTATTGCATGCCCAGCATCTTGACGGCATATTCCCCACATACCGATAGCATCGCGAGCCATAAAGATTGCCTCTGCTAAGCTATCGCCCTGGGTATTTATTTCGCAATCTGGCACGGACACCACATACTTAATTTTGTTTCCCGGCGTGAGAACTATTGGATACACTTTGACCATTGTATCTCCTTGTATAGCAGGGATTATTTCAGCCCCCTGCGTTTGATGATTTTTTTGGCTAGTACTTCGTCAATTTCGCTATGTCTGGGGATTGACTCGTGATGCTCCCCATTTGTGTAGTAAGAGTGGCGAGCACCTTCTCGGTCTAACCACCAACCGTTTCTTTCAAGCATCTTTATGAAGTGAAGCCTCTTCATCTCTATTGTAATATACATACACAATGCATACATGTCAAGTGTATTGCCGCTGTTCACTACTATTACGCTGTCGTGACATTCTTTCCCCATGCTTAAACAGCGCAACTGAGTCACTATCCCGGTCGGCATGCGTTTTGGCTGCCTCGGAGTCATGTCAGAGCCAATTTGTGACGGCCAACATGGCCTAGAATACAAGTGTCGATGCGATTGCGGCACAGAGAAAGTTCTGCGTTGAGGTAATTGATAACATCACGTAAAATACGTATCATCAACAAGCTATAACTGCTTGGTTTAGGAAAAACTTCGAATACGGGGTTTCAGGCTAAAATCCCAACAACTTATCTAGTCCGCATACCAACCCTTTGAAGTCACAGATTTTTTTGACTGCAATCATTACACCTGGCATGTAGCACTCACGAGATATAGCATCGTGTTTGATGGAGAGTGTTTGCCCCAAAGCTCCGAACAGCACCTCTTGGCGAGCTACGATACCGGGCAACCTTATACTATGGATTGATATTCCATTCACACTCTGTCCACGGGGGGCAAGCTGTTCCTTATGATCGGGTTCTAGGAAACTATGGCCATGTGCATCGGCCATCAACTTTGCAGTGGCGAGGGCGGTGCCGGATGGCGCATCAAGTTTTTGTTCGTGGTGCTCCTCGATGATTTCGGCATAATCGAAATATTTAGCGGCTAGTTCGGCGAGGCGCATCATGACAACTGCCCCGATGGCAAAGTTGGCGGCGACCAGAGCGCCGATGTTTGCCGCACGTGCGAGCTCATCTATCCTCTTTAGATCGTCTGCGGAAAGACCGGTAGTGCCGCTTACGATGTGGACACGATGTGTTGCGGCAGTTGTAGCCATGGGAACAACGGCGCGGGCGGTACTAAAGTCCACGAGGACATCTGGGTGCGTTTCTCGGATGATGGCATCAAGATTAGTTCCGCAGGGGATGCGTCCGCTTGGAGTATCGATGGAGTCT
>CAYOAR010000138.1:0-5914 GCA_964402105.1 uncultured Dehalococcoidales bacterium | reverse complement strand
AGGGTTGGTTTCCGATATGATCTTCACGGTCATGATCCAGTTGTTGCCGCTCTTTTTGGAGGTAATGGAGGCGACGTCGCCATTCTTGAGTTCGAAGGGCGTGATTTCGGACAGGAAGTCGCCCCTGTTGTCCTCGCCCTTGGCGCGGATCTTCGTGGGTTCCGGGCCTGTGAGGTTGGCTATGACATTGTCGATAATACCCTGCGCAGCCTTTCCGCCAGTTATGGCCACTAAGAGCTGTGTTGCCCGTTTAATGGCCGGCAATGTTATAAGAGGGCTAATCCCCCTCTCAAAACGCCGCGAGGCCTCGCTGCCCATTTTAAGGGCAGCCGCGGTATGGTGAATACTAGCCGGCCTGAAACTCGCTGATTCCAACAGAATATTCGTCGTGCCCTCATCGACTTCGCTTGTTGCCCCACCCATCACACCAGCAATAGCCACAGCACGCGCCTGATCGGCGATGACCAAGGTGCCGGGAGCCAACTCACGCAATTCACCATCCAAAGTGGTGATTGCTTCGCCTGCCTCGGCGCGTCTGATAATTATCTGACCACCGATAATCTTATCGAAATCGAAAGCATGGAGCGGCTGGCCATACTCAAGCATGACATAGTTAGTGACATCCACCACGTTGTTAATGGAACGCACCCCGCCGGCAGCTAAACGCTCTTTGAGCCAAGCGGGAGACTCCCCGACTTTTACATCGGTAATAAGGCTGGCAGAATACCTTGGGCAAAGCTCGGTATCCCTAACCTCAACACTGATTTTTCTCTCAATGGGCTCACCCACTGCGGGATAGTCCAATGACGGCTCACAAACATTGGCTCCGGTAAGGGCGCCCACTTCATGGGCTACCCCCAGCACCGAAAGGAGATCAGGCCGATTCGGGGTAACATCCAGATCAAAAATAACGTCGCCAAGGTAGTCTGCGAGTAAAACTCCAAGCGGCGCATCCGGAGGCAGTACCAGAATGCCCTCGTGTGACCCAGAAAGTCCAAGCTCTTTCTCCGAACAGATCATACCTGACGAGCGAACACCTCTGATGACGGCGGGCTTGAGGACGATCTTCCCGCTGGCATGAGCATCGATAAGCTCAGCCCCAACACGAGCAAAAGCCACCTTATCGCCTACAGTAAGATTCGGGGCACCGCAGACCACGGTCTCTCGCTCTGCCCCCAAGTTCACAGTAGCCAGGCGAAGTCTGTCGGCTTGCGGATGCGGGGCGATTTCGGCTATCTCAGCGACAAAGACATTTTTCCAGCCGCCGATGGTGTTGACATGTGCAACTTCCGGCCCGGCCAAGGTTATCTTTTTGGCAAGCTCAGCAGGCGTGTCGCTGATAGCGACATATTCTTTAAGCCACTTAAGGGAAACTTTCATCTCTTATCCGAAATACTGTGTACCAAATCTATTTATTAAAATTGCCGTAAAAACCTTAGGTCACCGTTATAGAACAGCCTTATGTCATCAATACCGTAATGCAGCATAGGAATGCGTTCAATGCCTATGCCAAAAGCAAAGCCGGAGTAAACAGCCGGGTCGATGCCAGCCATCTCAAGCACACGAGGATGAACCATGCCCGCACCCAAAATCTCTATCCAGCCGGAGCCACTACATAAGCGGCAACCGCTGCCACGGCAGACAGCGCATTCAACGGCCATTTCGGCCCCAGGCTCGACAAAGGGGAAAAAGTCAACACGAAAGCGCACCGCCCTATTCGGGCCGAAGAAACGGCGCGCAAATTCATAGAGGGTGCCTTTAAGATCCGCCATAGATATGCCCTTATCCACAGCCAACCCCTCTATCTGAGTGAACATGGCCAGATGAGTGGCATCAGTAGCCTCATATCGAAAAACACGCCCCGGAACCACAATGCGCACCGGTGGGGTCACTTTTTCCATCGTACGCACCTGCATGGGCGAGGTGTGAGTGCGCAGCAGCATGCGCCAGCCTTCCGGTTTCTTTGGATGGTCATCCAGCCAAAAAGTGGCCATATTATCGCGGGCCGGGTGTTCGGGGGGAATATTCAGAGCATCGAAGTTGTAATGATCCCATTCCACCTCCGGCCCCTCTATCACCTGGAATCCCATACCAGCAAAGATGTCGCTTATCTCGGCAAGTACTTGGCTTACGGGATGCAGATGTCCTCCCGGAAGAGGCCTTCCTGGCAGGCTGACATCTATCCCGCCGCGATTAGATGCCAGACTACCACTACGAAGCAAATGCTCTCTTTCTTGGAACGCATTCTCAAGTTCAACTTTAAGAGCATTGCTCACCTGACCCAGTTCCCTCCGTTCATCTATTGGCAAAGATGAAAGTGAGCGCAACAGTTCGGTCAGGCTACTCCTTTTCCCCAGATAGCTTATGCGCCAATCCTCTAGTTCCTTGGCTTGGTTTATTGCACCAAGTTCTTCGAGAGCTGCGCGCCTCAGGGTGCTGATTTGTTGCTTTACGTCAGACATAAGATAGTTTTGGATTATAAGAAATTAAGCACCAATGGTCAAACATAAAAGCTGAGTTGCTTTGGGCATCATCTAATTACCAGCATTCAGATAGTCTATTGCCCACTGCACCCAATTCGTACCTGCACCCAAAACATGATCTGGGGTAATGCCCGCACCCTCGATTAAATTGCCATTGGGAGTAAGCCAGCGAGCAAACGTTATGTATATTGCCGATCCGTCCGGTAAGAGTTTCATGTAGTTTACACTGCCTTTGCCATAGGTAGTCGCCCCGGCTATTACAGCACGCCCATGGTCTTGCAGTGCTCCGGAAAGCACCTCGCTGGCGCTTGCAGAAAAACGGTTCACCAGTACCACCATCGGCAAACTGGTGGTCACATCCTGCCGCTGAGCAGAGTACGTTTCCGTCTGGCCGTCGTTGCTACGCACCGTGAGTATAACACCATCGGTAATAAAACGACTGGCGATGTTTATTACCGTCTGCAACCCGCCGCCAGGGTTGTTGCGCAAATCCAAAACAATACCCTTGGCCTCATCGTTGGCTCGTATGAGCGCCTCTTTCATTTCATCATCGCTGCGATCGCCAAATTGCTCTAACGAGATATAGGCGATACCATCGATGAGTTCATATTTCACACTCGCACGCTGTATCTCGGCGCGGGTAATTGTAAAGAGTACGGTTTCAATTTCCCCGCTGGGTCGCACCAATAGCGTAACATCGGTGCCTTTTATACCCTTCACTAGGCTTACTACCTCGTACACACTCATGCCTTCGGTAGAAACACCATCAACCTCAAGGATGACATCGCCCCCCTTGAGTCCGGCTTTAGTCGCCGGGGAATCCGTGAAAGTCGAAAAGATGGTTATTTGTCCTTCAATAACACTGATTTCGGCCCCGATGCCGCCATATATTCCGGCACTGTCATCATTCCACTGGCGGTAGGCATTTGGGTCAAAATAGGCAGAGTATGGATCGCCCAAGACCTCTATCATGGCTTGAATAGCGGCTTGAGAGAGGGCATCACGGTCAACTTTTCCAAGTTCGACATAGTCCTTCACGATGGCGCGGTAAGCTCCATTTATGGCTGCAAGGTTCTTATCCGCAGGTGACAGCTGCGAAATAGCGCCAAGGAAGAACCCGGCTACAAAAACCACGGCCACTAATACTGCCGTGCCGAGCGAGATTAAGATTATTTTGCTTGACTTAAGCATATCCGACTCCTTGCCAGCTTGCGAAACACACAGCCGACACAGCACCTAATCAGTAGGCAGCCCTACCCACCTTTTGATTATAGAAGTGTAGCAGTTAAAACGCCAAGTGTCACTCCAGCCGGTGAGCTGGCCATTCACTCTGCAGCGCGGTTATGGCAAAAGCCAAATATGTTGATATTACAGATGGTCAAAAAATAGAATGAGGCATGTACAGTACGTTTTTCTACTAAAACAAGGATGGGATGGAACCTGCAAAAGCCTATATTCGCACTTTGATGAAGCATACCGATAAAAACAGCCACATTAAGGCAGAAAAGATAACCGACTGTCTTGGGATTATTTTTCTAGATACGGTAAGAGTGCGTTCTTTATGTGTTGCTCTTTCTTTAAGACCCTCTCTCTGTGAATCAAAGATAGTGGACAAATTATGTCGCTATGTCGCATTACGGGGTATTACGGCATTCGAAGCTGGCATAATAGGGAGACATTAGCGTCCCGATATCGTGTATATCGTTTTGGGTTAGAAGTTTTGCGTCATAAGCCTCTTTTAGGGTGTAAAACTTGGAGTCTTTATAGGCGTAGCTTTCTATGCTAGTTGGATAGGTAATTGTATGATTGCCAATTTCCACACAAACGCACTGTTCGTTAAATGGGAAAATACTCCACATATACACCACAACACATCCACTAAAAGTGCCAAAGTATTGCTGTACAGAAACATCGCCATGCTTCCAGGGCTCTGATTGATAGTAGAGTAACTCGTGTAAATAACTGATGTAATCCAAAATCAATTGCTGCTCAACAACATGATCAAGAGATATCGGTTCTCTCGCAGATGCCGAATGGTTGCCACAGAATTGGTTTAGCGATGATGGGTTAGCACCTGTTGTGTCTCGGCACGCCAGTGGTACCGTCGCAAAAAACGCGATAAGCAGTGCCACAAGTGCACCCCATATTGTTTTTCTGATCATCATGTTGCTCCTAGCCAATTGAAGCTTAAACATAACTCAAGCCCAATCTCAGGAACAATGCGCCTAAAGTCATTCACACAGCTTAGAGACCTAGCGCCATAACGCCCGCTTGCGCCACGTTGCGGCTATGCAGCACAAGTCTGTGCCTATCATTTCAACTCGGCTACTTGCCCTCTCTCCTGCGCGCTGTTCATATATTCAATCCACCACGTGACAACATCATTATACGAAGACTGGGTGTAAAAGTAGAGTGTTAATGCCTCTGCTGTGACCTTATACTGTCTGTTGCCAACACCAATGGCATCTCCGCTCTTTACATTAAGCACCCGGTCGCCATTCACCGGATCAGTCGGCAGCGCTCCCCCGCGAGCAGAAAATGTGCCATCGGTATTGTAGTAATCAGAGATATTGTAATAGATTAAAGTGCTATTACTCGCTATCCCCGATGTTGGCGAAGTATTTTGGCCAGCATTGTCTCCACTGCCAGAAGTGCCACCGCTCCCGCAAGCAATGCTAAGTGAAAGCACACATACCATGACGAGCACAGATGTTAATTGTTTTTTCATTCGATTATCTTCCTCATTTTATTTGGCTATGAATTTGCCCGGTGGTGGCATAAGAATAACTGTTTTATCTCGTACTTCCGCTTGTCCCAATACGATAAGATTACAGACATATGCACTAAGCACAAGACTATGGCAAAACTCAAGCGGGGCTTAATAACTGCACCTCGCAACATGGCAAAGGTTTGGGTCAAATCTTGATAACCTTCTCAGCTTCGAGGAGGGCATTCACGATGTCATACATGTTGCCAACGATGCCGACCCTGAGCTTGTCCACAATATCATAATATGTGAGACAGGTGCCGCAGGACATGATCTGCACTCCATCTCCAACGAGAGCCTCCAGACTGTCCAATACATCAGAGTCTTCAATGGTAAGCCTTACGCCGTTGTTGATGAATAAAATCATCGCCGGCTTAGGCTCGCTGTCATGCATGGTGTTAAGGAAAGCTTTCATCAGTATGGAGCCTAGGCGCTCATCACCCTCGCCCAACTTATCGGTGGTGATAAACACCACTACACCACTCGTAGGAGTACCAGCCGCAGCAGCCTCCGCCTTCACCGCTGCTTCAGGATTGCGTGTAATGTGCAGGTGGTACAACCCTCCTCCCTTGTCCTCTATTTCCACCTTGTGGCCTTGGCTTGAGGCGAAACGGCGTACGTTATCGCGGCTGACAATGCTGTCTACAACAACCCTTAGTTCATT
>CAYOAR010000137.1:0-5948 GCA_964402105.1 uncultured Dehalococcoidales bacterium | reverse complement strand
GACATTGCCGCCGCACTTCTTTCGTTAGGATACTCGACCGCCGAAGCCTCTCGGGCTATAGCTTCAGTGCCACGCGATGCGAAGCTCAGCGTAGAGGAAAAAATTAAGCTTGCCCTGGGTTACTTTGAGAAGGGCTAAACTCGCCTGCCGTTCTATAAATATTCCATTATCAATCCAAAGGAAGTTGTGATTATGAGCGATTACCCACAAAAAATCCTTGAACTAGCCGAGAGAACTGGGGCTGTGCTGTACGGAGACTTTACCCTTTCTTCGGGTCTTAAAAGCGATCATTACTGGGATGGCAAGAAAGTCACCCTCTCGTCACTTGGTGCCTATTTGGTTGGCAAAGCTATTTTGGAAAAACTCACCCACATGGATATAGATGCCGTCGGCGGCCCGGAAATAGGCGCCGTCCCAATCGCAACCGCTGTTTCCATCGTAAGCTACCTTGAAGGTCGGGATGTTCCGGCGTTTATCGTCAGAAAGGATCCCAAAAAATACGGCACCAAAAAACCGGTCGAAGGATATCTTAAAGAAAACAATCGAGTGGTAATCGTGGAAGATGTGGTCACCACTGGAGAGTCAGTCATGAAAGCCATCACCGCTGTTGAAGACCAGGGTTGTAAGGTGGTAAAAGTAATTGCCTTGGTAGATCGACACGAAGGCGGGGGAGACAGACTTCGGAGCGCCGGTTATAGCTTTGAGAGCATCCTGGATTTCCAAAAAAAAGACGGGGGGATAATCCTCGCAGTATCTCAGCCAAACACCTAGCTAATCTGTATGGCACCTGCGCCGGGCACCCCGATGCCAATTGGCATACGCAAAGGGAAAGCGCATTCTGGTATATACCAATCAAGAAACTCTTCGTAATTACGCTGTTTCCATTGTCCAGCCACAGTACTCGTGTTCATGCAAGGCCCGAAAACTAGCACATGGGCTAGCAATTCCACGCTAGAGGATGATGGGGTCTGTGTTCCGCCTCCTCCATTCGCCACCCTAGCAAAATGGTTTAATAAACTGATAGCCTAGAAATTTATGCTACCCATTGACAACGATGGTTGCGGATGTTAAATTGTTAGCAATCGATGGCATAGACTGCTAACCAGCTTCCTCTAGAATCGCATGGAGATGTGCCTGTAAAAGCGAGTTTGATTTAAGATATGTCAAACTTAACGCTAAGAGAAGAAACTATTCTCAGTTCGATTATCCGCCAGTATATTGCGCAAGCGCAACCGGTGTCATCGGCCAGCATTCTGGGGGAATGCGGCTTAGACGTGAGCTCAGCCACTGTGCGTAATGATGTCGCCCGTCTAGAGGCAGAAGGCTATATTATTCGTCCCCACTATGCCGCGGGTTCTATTCCTTCCGACCGCGGCTATCGTCATTATGTAAGCACCCTCACTCAACCCAAATTGCCGCTGGAAGTTCAGTTCATGATAAACCACCTTTTCCATCAGGTTGAGGACAAACTTGAAGAGTGGTTAAATCTTGCCGCTACCCTGCTTGCCCAGCACACCCGGAGTGTAGCGGTGGTGACTGCGCCGCGCCCATCAGCAGCCCGCTTCAAGCATACAGAGCTCGTTTCACTCAAGCCGCAGCTTGCACTGGTGGTACTAGTCTTGGATGGTGCTAAGGTCCATCAACAACTCATTAACTTAGACGAACCACAAAGCCAAGAGGAGTTGTCAAAGTTCGCGGCTAGTCTCAACATAAAGCTAGCTAAGCTCTCTGCTACACAGGTGAACGCAGCCGCCGCGAAGCTTGTCGGTATGGAAAAGCGTGTTACGCAAGACATCTTTCGCATGATGGAGTCCGACGATAAACGCACCGGACGAGAGATTTTCTTGGATGGCTGGCAATACCTTTTATCACAACCCGAGTTTAGTCATAGTGCCCGCCTAGCCAATCTCATGAACCTAGTGAACGAGCGCAAGCTCGCCGAGTTAATACACGCCAGCCAAAATCCCTGTGTGCAGGTTTTTATCGGCCGCGAGAACCAAGTCGAAGCAATCAAAGAATGCAGTCTCCTTATCTCAAGCTATGGCCCCCCCGACGAGCCGCTAGGGGCAATGGCCGTGGTGGGGCCAACTCGCATGGCTTACCAGCATGCCATTTCCATGTTAAGCTACGTCGCCTCGCTCATGAGTGTTTTGGTAGCCGAATTATATGGGGCAAGCCCCGGACTAGACCGCCCGAATGCTTCGTAAATTGCTTTGCCCGGCAGTGCCAGTAAGTCGATCTCAGAATAATATTTTTAGGACAAGATATGTTGGAAGATGAAGTACAATTCGATGATATGACCGAACAACCAGAGGAGAACGGTTCTTCGACGGATGTAGCCACCCTGAAAAAAGCACTGAGCGAAGCCCGCCAGAAAGCAGATGATTATCTGACAAACTGGCAACGGGCGCAGGCGGATTTCACCAATACCCGCCGCCGCTTAGAACAGGATAAGGCAGAAGCTATCAAATACGCCGAGGGAGACCTTGTCTTGAAACTCCTCATGGTGCTAGACGACCTAGATCGTGCCATGAAGCACTTGCCTCCCGAACTCAAAGACGAAGGCTGGTTGCAAGGCATGGAGGGCATAGCCCGCAAGTTCAAGAGCGTGCTGGAGGCTGCGGGGTTGAAAGAGATTGTCGCATTGGGCTTTGCTTTCGACCCCACTATGCACGAGGCAGTAGCCTGCCTGCCAGGACCGGAAGGAATGGTCGTCGCCGAGCATGCAAAGGGCTACCATTTTAAGGATCGCGTGCTCCGACCATCGCGGGTAGCCGTAGGTTCAGGTGAGCCAGGGGCGGAGCCTGTGGAATAACTGAATCATTAGCTCTGCCGCAGCCTAGGCAGTGTTTCTGATATAAACCACTCATTTTATGAAATTTTAAGGAGGGTAATCAAAATGGCAAGAGCAGTTGGCATAGACCTTGGCACCACTTTCAGCGAAATCGCCGTTATGCAAGCCGGCGAGCCGGCGGTCGTTCCCTCAGCAGAGGGCGGCAACCTCACGCCTTCGTATGTGGCTATCTCAAAAACAGGAGAGCGCCTGGTGGGGCAGGTAGCTCGCCGTCAGGCAATCGTTAACCCCGAAAACACCATCTTTCTTATCAAGCGTTTTATGGGCCGTAAGTGGGGTGAACCCACCGGGCGCGAGCTCTCGGTTGAAGAGGACGCCAAGCGCAAACCATACAAAGTGACCCGCGGCTCCAACAACGAGGTGCGCGTGGCAATGGGAGGCAAAGAATACAGTCCGCCCGAGATCGCAGCCATGATACTGCAAAAACTCAAAGCGGATGCCGAAGCCTACCTAGGTGAACCGGTCACCGAGGCTGTTATTACCGTCCCCGCCTACTTTAACGATGCCCAGCGTCAAGCGACCAAGGACGCGGGACAAATTGCCGGACTCAACGTGCTGCGCATCATCAATGAGCCGACCGCCGCCGCTCTTGCTTACGGTCTTGATAAAAAGAAAGAGGAAACGGTGGCCGTCTACGACCTAGGCGGCGGCACTTTTGATATCTCCATTCTAGAGTTAGGTGACGGCACTTTCCAAGTAAAATCCACCGCCGGCGATACCCACCTAGGGGGCGATGACTTTGACCAGCGTATCATGGACTGGCTGGCCGATGAGTTCAAGAGAGACCAAGGCATTGACCTCCGCAGTGATAAGATGGCCATTCAGCGCCTTAAAGAAGCTGCCGAAAAGGCTAAGATTGAGCTTTCCACAGTACAGCAGACGGAGATTAACCTTCCATTTATCACCGCCGATGCCTCAGGCCCCAAGCACCTCGCCATCAACCTCACGCGCAGCAAGCTGGAGCAGCTTGTCGCGGATCTGGTGGAAAAGACTCTGGTACCCTGCCGTCAAGCCCTTGAGGATGCGGGCATCGCGACCGCCAAGATTGATGAGATTGTCTTGGTAGGCGGCCAGACTCGCATGCCACTCGTGCAGCAAAAGGTGAAGGAATTCTTTGGCAAGGAGCCCAACAAGGGTGTTGATCCGGACGAAGTGGTAGCCATCGGTGCCGCTATCCAAGCCGGTGTGCTCAAGGGTGAGGTTAAGGATGTCTTGTTGCTAGACGTGACACCGCTCACGCTTGGCATCGAAACCTTAGGCGGTGTTGCAACGCCTCTTATTACGCGCAATACCACTATCCCAGCCTCTAAGAGTCAGGTATTTTCCACGGCAGCAGACAACCAGCCGTCGGTTGAAATCCACGTCCTCCAGGGCGAACGCCCTATGGCCACCGATAACCGTACTCTGGGTCGTTTTATACTTGATGGTATTTTACCTGCCCCCCGAGGCTTACCCCAGATTGAGGTAACTTTCGACATCGATGCTAACGGCATCCTATCGGTCAAGGCACGCGACAAGGGTACCGGCAAGGAGCAGAAGATTACTATCACCGCTTCCTCCGGTCTCTCCAAGGATGAGGTCTCCAGAATGCAAAAAGAAGCCGAGGCAAATGCCTCCGAGGACACTCGCCGCAAGAGTGAGGCTGAGGTGCGCAACAACGCCGACACCATGGCCTATCAGGCAGAGAAAATGCTTCGCGATAACAAAGATAAGATCGGCACTGACCTCAATACCGAGGTTGAAAGGAAAATCAGCACTGTCCGGAGTGCCCTGCAAGGGTCAGACACCGAGGCCATCAAGCGCGCCACCACAGAGCTTACGGACGCCATGCAGAAGGTTGGCTCGGCCGTATACCAGCAAAGCTCCCAGTCTAGCGATACTGGCTCTCAGAACAGCGCTCCCGGCGGAGAGGCACCTCCTAAGCCCCCAGATGAGGGTGCGGTTGAAGGCGAATTCCGCGAGGTTTAGTCCGAGTCACCCTGGTGTGATATAATTCAGATACAAGAGGGCCAGGAGTCTATCCCGGCCCTCTTGTATCTGAATTGCCAACGCAAGTTACAAGCAGTAAGTTGCGAGTAAGTGAAAATCTATTACCAACAATTTACCCTTATAACTCGGAGCCCACAAAAAGAGTCAAAATGAGCACAAAACGAGATTATTACGATGTACTGGGAGTAGGGCGGGATGCCAGCGAGGAAGATTTGAAGAAGGCCTTCCGCAAACTTGCTTTTCAGTACCACCCCGATAAAAACCATGACGACAAGGCAGCAGACATGTTTAAGGAGATCAACGAAGCTTATCAGGTGCTGAGTGATCCCGAAAAGCGCTCGGCCTATGATCGCTTTGGCCATGCCGGGATAGACAATTCGTCGTTCGGTGGTATGGGAGGCTTTGAGGGCTTCGGTTTTGGCGGTTTCGGTGAAATCTTCGAGACTTTCTTCGGCGGCATGGGCAGCCAGACAAGCCGCGGCCCACAACGAGGCGCAGACCTGAGTTATGAACTAAAACTCACATTCGAGGAGGCCGCTCTCGGAGCAGAGAAAGAGCTTAAGATACGCCGCACCGAATACTGCCCCGATTGTACAGGCAGCGGAGCCAAACCTGGTACCCAGCCGGAAAGCTGCCCCGACTGCGGCGGTACGGGGCGCGTGCGGCGCGTCCAGCAGAGTATCTTCGGGCGCTTCACCAATGTCGTGGCTTGCCCGCGCTGCCAAGGTGAAGGCAAGATTATCGGCAGTCCTTGCCAGCGCTGCCGGGGTACAGGCCGCGAGAGTTTTGAGCGGCAGATTGCCGTAACCATCCCAGCCGGGGTGGACGAAGGCACCCGCGTGCAGCTCACCGGCCAAGGAGATGTGGGCAGTCGCGGTGGCAGCGCGGGGAACCTATTGGTCGATCTAAAAATCAAACCGCACGAAATTTTCCAGCGCGAGGACAGCAATATCATCTACCATCTTTCGGTCAGTATCACACAGGCAGCGCTGGGAGCTGAGGTGAACGTCTCAACACTCTATGGTGATACCCCGCTTAAGATTCCCGCCGGCAGCCAGAATGGTGCCATCTTCACTCTAAAGGGCAAGGGCATACCATATTTCCG
>CAYOAR010000136.1:0-4883 GCA_964402105.1 uncultured Dehalococcoidales bacterium | reverse complement strand
CAATATTGAGCGGGTCGGATTGCCCACCTGTCTTACCGGCCCTATCGCGCGGGGAGATGCGGGCACCATCCGCCGACATCTACAAGCTATCAGGGCGCGTGCCCCAGGCCTTGAGGAGGCCTACCGAGAACTAGGGCAGCTTACAATGCCGCTCGCGTGCGCCGCAGGGACACTGGACGAGGCGGCAGCTGATAGTTTAACCAAGGTACTTACGGAAAGAGTTTAGCAAAGCTGGGGGTATGAAAGAAATGATACGCACTATGCTTAAAAGTAAGATTCACCGCGCCCGGGTGACGGGGGTACACCTAGATTACGAGGGCAGTATCACCATTGACCAAAACCTCCTCAAGGAGGCCGACATACTGCCCTATGAACAAGTGCACGTCCTTAACGTGAACACCGGAGCACGCTTTACCACCTACGCCATCACAGGACGCCCCGGGGCAGGCCAAATTGAGCTGAATGGGGCGGCGGCCCGCCTTGCGGCTAAGGGGGACATCGTTATCATCCTTACCTATACATCTATGCCCGATGCGAAAGCCGCAGTCTTTACCCCGCGGGTAGTCTATGTGGATGCGGGAAATAAAATGATAGACAAAAAGGCAGCCCCGCCCTGAGTGTCACGAGATCGGAGGGAAAAATGCGTATCACTATCAACCATGTCAAGGATTTTAAGAAAAATGGTGAGAGGTTCGCTATGCTCACCGCTTACGACTACGCCACTGCCCGCCTAGTGGACAGCGCCGGCGTGCCGCTTATTTTGGTCGGCGACAGCTTAGGTATGGTCGTACTGGGCTATGAGTCCACTGTGCCCGTCACCATGGACGAAATGCTGCACCATACCAAGGCAGTTGCCCGAGGGGCTCAGAATGCCATGGTCGTGGGCGACATGCCATTCCTAAGTTATCACCTAAGCACCGAACAGGCGCTTGCCAATGCCGGGCGTTTTCTGCAAGAAGCAAACGCCCAAGCAGTAAAGCTTGAGGGGGGCGTAAACGTGGCCGACAAGGTTGCGCGCCTCGTTGGGTGCGGCATCCCCGTTATGGGACACATCGGGCTTACGCCGCAGTCGGTAAACCAGCTCGGCGGTTTTAAGGCACAAGGCAAGACTGCCAAGGCCGCTCGCTGCCTGCTGGAGGATGCCGTGTCACTTGCAGAGGCGGGGGCATTCGCCGTGGTGCTTGAGGCTATTCCTGCCGAGCTTGCCCGGCTCATCACTCGGCGGATAGATGTCCCCACTATCGGCATCGGGGCCGGTTCTTTCTGTGATGGTCAGGTGCAGGTCATAAGCGACGTCTTAGGTTTGTCGGAGTACACCCCGCGTCATGCCAAGATTTACGCCCGCCTCGGGGAGTACACAACCCAAGCAGCCAAGGATTTTGCCGCAGAGGTTGCCAGGGGGACCTTCCCAACCGCGAGAGAAAGTATTGCCCTTGACCCAGCGGTGCTATCTGAGCTTGAAAAACAGCGGCTTGCCCCGGGCTTCTAAAGGAGAACCATGGACGTTATTAAAACCGTTTCCGCCATGCGAACCGCCAGAGCCCGGCTCAAGGAACCGGTGGGGTTTGTTCCCACCATGGGCTTTTTGCACGAAGGGCACCTGTCGCTCATGCGCCGGGCGCGGGCCGAGAACGCCTCGGTGGTTGCAAGTATCTTTGTTAACCCCACCCAGTTCGGACCCAGTGAAGATCTCGAGCGCTACCCACGTGACCTAAAGCGCGACCTTGCCCTGCTGACAGACGAGGGAGTAGATGTTGTTTTCGCACCTGAGACCGCCGAGATGTACCCGGACAGCTTTGCCACATGGGTCACGGTGGGAAAAATCGCCGAACGACTGGAGGGGGCAGCCCGCCCGGGGCATTTCCGCGGTGTTGCGACCGTCTGCGTCAAGCTCTTTGGTATTATCCGTCCGGCATACGCCTATTTCGGCCAGAAAGATGCCCAGCAGGCATTGGTTATAAGACGGGTCACGGCTGACCTAAACTTAAATATAAAGATTGTCACCCTGCCCATCGTGCGCGCACCCGACGGCCTCGCACTTAGCAGCCGCAATGCCTATCTCAATGCCGAGGAACGCCGGGCAGCCACCATTCTCAGCCGCGCCCTGCACCTCACCAAGGAAAAGTGGAGTGCGGGCGAGCGCCGAGCAGAAGCCCTGCGCCGCTCAGTGTCCAACCTCATTAAAACAGAACCGCTGGCGCAGATAGATTATGTCTCCATAGCAGACAATGAAACGCTCGCCGAACTGGATATGTTAGATGCCCCGGCACTCGTTTCGCTTGCGGTATATTTCGGCAAGACCCGCCTCATCGACAACCTCGTTCTGGGATAGGATGGCTGTCTTAGGCATGCTTGCCTTGACAGCAGCAAGCATGCAAAGCTACAATTATGTGGCGTGCCGAGGTAGCTCAGCAGGTAGAGCAGCGGACTGAAAATCCGCGTGTCCTCAGTTCGATTCTGAGCCTCGGCACCATTTATCTCAGGCTTCAGGCCGAAGTGGCGGAATAGGCAGACGCGACAGTCTCAAAAACTGTTGAGGGGCGACCCTCGTGTCGGTTCGACCCCGACCTTCGGCACCAGCAGCACGCTGCCGAGTTGTGTAGTGGTAGCACGAAGGACTTTGGATCCTTTTACCCAGGTTCGAATCCTGGCTCGGCAGCCAGTAATATCATAGGATGTTAGTAAACACACACTGCTAAAGAGTTGCCCCACAATGTTTCCTGCCTCAATTACCACACTGTCACATAGTCATTTCGATATAAGATTACAGAGGTGTCCTTGATGTTGCGAGATAAAGAGCAAACTATTGGCAATTTAATTGATCATCAGGGGGTTTCCTTCATTAGTTCGGTTGACGGCAATGGGTTCCCGAACACAAAAGCCATGCTGCCTCCGAGAAAACGCGAAGGTATCAAGGTTTTTTACTTTACAACCAATACCTCGTCGATGCGTGTAGCCCAGTATCGCACAAACCCGAAAGCGTGTATCTATTTTTGTGATAAAAGGTTTTTCCGAGGCGTTATGTTAATAGGAACGATGGAGGTACTAGAAGACGCGGCAAGCAAAGAAATGATTTGGCAAGAGGGGGATACCATGTACTACTCAAAAGGGGTCACCGACCCCGATTATTGTGTATTGAGATTTACAGCGCAGATAGGTCGGTATTATACGAATTTTAGCTCACAAGACTTTGTGGTCGATTAGGTTTTAGTAAAAATACTTTAATAGAAAATAAGGGAGATTCATGCATAAAGTTGCTGTTTTTATAGATGGTCGTTACCTCGCCAAAATACTGCTGGATCGTTATCGCCGCGAGGACAGCTCAGCCCAGCGCCGCAGGGTAGAACATCGCAAATTAATCGATGATATTGTCGCGAAAGCCGGACCGGACAGGGAGATAATCCGCATCTACTATTATGACTGCCTGCCTTATATGAACGAAGACCCAACCTATGAACAAACTATGAAACTGGGCGGCACGCAGCGCTTCCATGCGGCTTTAAGGCGCCTGCCAAGGTTTGAAATCCGGTTGGGCAGGGTGGCATACCGCGGCAATGATTCCGAGGGCAGGCCTATATACGAACAAAAAAGGGTAGACCTGCTATTGGGCATGGATCTAATTCTACACTCCGTAAAACACACGGTGGACGAGGCGTTTCTCGTGACCGGAGACAGCGACTTCATCCCAGTAATTCAAGCCGCCAAAGCTGAGGGTATTGTAACCTATCTCGTTTATGGAGGAACGGTCTATCAAGATCTGTTTGACACGGCGGACGAAAGAATTGAGATAACCCAAGACATTGTCGACAACGCCTTGATGCCAGAGCACCCGCTATACGCAAACCACAGCTGGCAACTGGACCAGCCAGTTATCCCTTAGGCTATAAAGCTTGGCTAATGAGTGGCAACCAGATCTGGTGTCTACCATCCAAAACAAAACTTAGCTAACGAAATCCTGTTATGGCTTTCCCTTGAGTTGATTGGAGATCAAACCCTGTGCTGTTGACGGCTCGGGATAAGCATGAACCTAGCAGAGATAGTGCCTATGGGCAAGACCATCACTCTGGCACAGGATACTAAAATGGAGAACGGCAATCAAAAAGTTATTCAGCCCAATCTGCCCCGTCTGGATGAAAGAAGGGCGCAGGGGGAATAAACTCACGGTGTTTCTGAGATACGTTGTTCAGCGCACCCTTCAGATTGCTTGCCATCAGCCACATATTGAGCGGGAGCCTCCCACTCCCATTGCAAACTTCATCTAAAACATTGTCGTTCACTGTCTCGACGTGTACCTCAATGGTATAAGGTATTTCAAATCCTGTACGAAACCAAACATTAAAACTGATTTCCGTCGTAGCATCAGCTGGAACGTGTACGGCGACATATTGTCTATCCAGCATAACTCCCACGGTATAATCACGCAACACCAATTTCAGCCAACCATCTACATCTTCGAAACCAGTGTTTGTGAGCACGGCGGTCATCTCATACTGGAAAATGGTATACATATCGCAGACGTTTTTTACCGAGGTTATCTGGGAGCCGGTTGCCCACATGACGTGAACATTTTCCATGCCAAGCACAGCTCCCACCTCACCACTTCCATCGCAAATAGGGCAGGGAAAATTAAAAAGTGAAGCTACTATTAGTAACAACAAAAACATGAGAAAACTATGATTAATTATTTTCCCTTGCAGAAAGTACCTCATAGGTTACTTTATTAGTTCACTCCCCCTATTTAACTCAATCAAAAGATCATCTCCCAAAAGTGGGAACCCAACCTTTTTTAATTTATCAATAGCTGCATCCTGATTACTCAGGCTTAATATTACGATAGCATCATAATCTTTGTGACGGCTTGTAAATGCGTACATATACTCAAT
>CAYOAR010000135.1:0-2068 GCA_964402105.1 uncultured Dehalococcoidales bacterium | reverse complement strand
ACCCCTCGGAAATGGCCAAGGTGTTGAAATCTTTGCTGTAGGGGTGGCTTACTGGGGCAAACGGGAGTCAGCTTTAGCCGATGGAGCATTCACTAATAACATACCCCGGACAAAGCCGGGGTATGTACCTCGCATAAAGATTGAGGCGTATCCGTTCGAGGCGGATTGGACAGACAAGTCTACTGGAATCCGTCACGTCGAGAAGCAGATAACAAGCATTACGAATTGCTTAATCCCGCTTTCACTGGTTTTCTGTTGGCGATGAATAAACTCATACATGCCGCCGCAATCAAAACACAGGCGGAAATGTAAAAGCCATAGCTGTACGAACCGGTGAGGTCTTTGATATGACCGACACCCCACGAGTAGAGGTTACAGATTCCTCCGCCCATGAAGATAAAACCGTAGTTGCTGTGCAGGAACTTGGTGCCGAAATAGTCGGTCGTAAACACCGGCAGCATCGACTGACCGCCGCCATACTGCCAGCAGGGGATGAAAATCGCTAAGAACAGTAGAGGAATGTTCCCCGTCTCGATGATGGTCGGCAAGGCAAATAGACACAGAAGCGAGAGCATAGCATTCAGCGAATAGGCATTGGATCGCCCAATTTTATCGGAATACCAACCACTTACGAAGCGGCCTAGTACACTGGCCACCGCGGTGAATGAAGCGATTAGCCAAAGATTAGCCGCGAGAAACTCCACTCCTTTGGCGGTTTTCGCCAAAATTGGCACCGCATTGGCAATGACGTAGAGGCCGGCTTGGGCGCTGCTGAATTGAAGGAATATTATGGCATAACACTGCCACCTGCTGAGCATCTCTTTCGAGGTCCAGTCCTCCGTCGCTGCCACCTGTTTAGTCCTCTCTGTCACGTTTGCCGGTGGCCCGGGTGGAACGTAGTCGGCCGGCGGATTTGACACAAATTGTGACGCCACCATGGTGACGACTATGATCATGATGCCGAGATAGATGAAGC
Organism: uncultured Dehalococcoidales bacterium; assembly: GCA_964402105.1. GTDB lineage: Bacteria > Chloroflexota > Dehalococcoidia > Dehalococcoidales > UBA1222 > WRNP01. The sequence continues at coordinate 1,092 of CAYOAR010000135.1, read as the reverse complement.
TAGAGGTTATGCCATAGTGGGTAATAAGATAGTGGACTAAAGGGGACATATAGAGGGCGGCCCCGCCAAATGCGGCAACCACAAGACCAGCGGCCAAGCCTCGTCTATACGGGCCGAACCATTTTATAGCGGTAGGCGTAGGGACGGCGTAGCCGAAGCCCATACCCATGCCGACACAGATACCGAAGCCAATGACCAGACCGTAATAACTTTTCGCCAAACCAGCGATGATACAGCCTAGACCCACAAGAATGCCGCCCACGATGAGGCCGGCTTTCGGGCCGAATTTGCCCATAAATCTACCGCCTGGAAGCACGGTGAAAGTCATAACGAGCCCAGCTATCGCATAGGCTGCCGTCCCTTGTGCGTCCGTCATATAAGGCCATCCCGCGTTGATACCCGTCATGAAATGGCCCAGATCAGCTTCCGCTTTGTTCACCAGCGCAACCTTCCAATTGCTCCATGCATAGAGTACGCCTATACTGAGGTTACAGACTACACAGGCTAGCGCAACTGCCCAAGCTTTTGCCGATAATTGTGATGTTTGTGTTGCCATTTTCTCGCTCCTTTTGGGATTCGTTTCTCGCGCGGAAAAAGGACCTTTCGCGGTGTCAGACCAAGAAAACACGGGTGGATACAACTGAGAAATTGTTCTTTCTCCCGCAACATCCGTGATTTCATGACCGGCTTGTTGGCATATGTGGAGTTCGATGAACTTCTTTTCTCTTCTTTAGCATCGCCCGAGAACTCGAAAGCCATCTACGCCTCCTTCAAAAATTCCGAACTGTTATCACTGCTTTTTATTGTTTAATTGACTCACCTCCTTTTGTTCGCTTTACGTACAAATGTGGCTGATTTTATCCGCGCATCCTTTGTTGTACGTAGCGCCCAAAGGGGGTGCGGAAGCGTCGCAGATATATAGAGGTTGAGTTCATGCCGCTCTCCTGGTGAGGTGAATTGCGGATGCGCTCATGTCAGTAAATTGCCAATATCGCCGCGCACGAAGCACGGGCCTTCGATGCGCGCGAGTTCGTCCATGGCCTGTTCAAGCGCCGCGCGCGGCTGCTGCCGCGCCCCGCATACCGGGCCGCC
>CAYOAR010000134.1:0-5167 GCA_964402105.1 uncultured Dehalococcoidales bacterium | reverse complement strand
CAGCTGACCCAATATCAGTACTTTGAACATCAATACCCGATCCAGTTTCTGGCGTCCGCCGAGGCGATTATCGTGACTGGGGATGAGACGATTGAGAGGTTCTCGGAATACTTCAAAGTCGATAAGAGACAGATTTATCAGTGGGTCACCCAGTTCGGTTAGGCGGTCTAGGCGATTAGCTTCATCAAAGAATGTCTTCATGCCTGATTATACCTCATTTAGCTTTGTTTTGATACTAAATCAGGCAGGCTATTTAGAGGGGTCCAACGAATGGGGGCGGCCTGTTCGAGACGATAATAAGTTATTTGAAATGTTGATTTTGGAAGGCATGCAGGCGGGTCTCTCTTGGATTACTGTGCTTAACAAGAGAGTGGCTTTCCGAAACGCTTTTGACGAGTTTGACCCGCATAAAGTGGCTTTATACAACGACGCTAAAACTCAAGAACTCATGTCTAACGAGGGTATAATTAGGAACCGGTTAAAAATCGCCTCAGCTGTTACTAACGCAAAACGATTTTTGGAGATAGCGGATAAGTACGGAAGTTTTAGTAGTTTCATATGGGGTTATGTGGCTAATGCGCCGATTACCGGCCACTGGGATAAGTGCACCGAAATTCCCGTAACTACTCCTCTCTCCGACCAGATAAGCAAGGATCTAAGAAAAATCGGTTTCAAATTCGTAGGCTCGACTGTTATCTATTCATTTATGCAATCTGTGGGTTTGGTGAACGACCACATGAGATCATGCTTTGTTTATAAGCTGTTAGCGGCCAAGCAATCTTAATTAGCAGTTCGGAAAATCCACTCGTGTTTTACCAATACATGCCTGTCAAAGCACTAACAGCATAATGCGCAGTCAACAGCCGCTTTACCCATCTTTCCCAAATTAGCCGGGTAATATTCGATAATCAATATTGGTTAATGCCACATGAGCTTTCGTATCTCGCTTTATGCTTGGCTGGTCTTGCACCGTGAGTAGTATGTGGGAACCATGGCGCGGCTGCCGCCGACACAGCGATGGCTGCAAATACTGCTATATTCACAAGGGCGATGCGAAGCGCGGCGTAGATACCTCAAAAATAGTTAAAACCGAGCAGTTTTATAAACCCATTGCCAAAACACCCTCCGGTAAATATCGGGTGCCACCCGATCAAACAGTTTACGTCTGTTTCTCGGCTGATTTTTTGATTAGCGATGCCGACCCTTGGCGGGCTGAGTGCTGGGGCATGATAAAAGAGCGCTGTGACCTTAATTTTCTTTTTCTCACTAAGCGCATCGAGCGTTTCGCATCATGCATTCCTCCCGATTGGAACAATGGCTATGACAACGTCACTGTCGGCTGTACAGTCGAGAATCAAAAAGCAGCAGATTTCCGACTGGCAATTTTCACCCAGCTTCCCATCAGACACAAAAACATAATTTTGCAACCTCTTCTTGAAAAAGTAAATATCGAAAAATACTTTAGTGGCGTGGAGTTGGTAGTGCTCGGCGGTGAATCTGACATCGACGCCCGCCCTCTTCATTTTGATTGGGTGCTTGTGGTACGAGAGCAATGCATAAGGCAAGGCGTCAATTTTATATTTCGTCAGTGCGGAACACACTTCATAAAAGATGGGAAAAGATACACCTTGCCAACAAGAAGGTTGATATCGGAAGCAAAAAAGGCAGGTGTCGATTTCAAGACTGAGGTATAGGCTTGTTTTTAATAACCGGTGCAGCACAAGAACACTTGCAACAAGATTGATTGCTCTTTTCGAGGAGAAATTTAATGAGCCTAGTCGTTTTCATTATTAGCGGTTTTGTAATAGTGCCAATATTCATATCGGCCATTTTTCTTTTAAATGGCAAGGGTGCTTTCATGATTGCCGGCTACAACACCATGAGCGCTGATAAAAAGGCGCAGTACGACGAAAAAGCTCTATGCCGTTTCATCGGATGGCTGCTCATCGTAGTTTCATTTTGTATGATACTTTTCACCGCAGGGATGTGTCTTGAGCTAGTTTGGGTAACATACTGCGGAGCTATTTTTATACTGTTCGTCGTAATAAGCGGCTTGATATATGCGAATACAGGCGGACGTTTTCACATCAACAATGCTCCGGGAATAATCGTTGACGGAAATGAAAGCCAAAAACCATCGACCGCCAAAGCAGCTCTAATTACCGTTGCGGTCGTTTCAGCGCTCGCAGTCGTTGCCGTTAGTACCATGCTTTATTACGGTGAGAGGGAGCCTGTGGTTAGGATTTTCGGTGAAAGCATTCAAATCAAAGCCATGTATGGCTTAAGTGTTGATTTTGCCGATATTGCAAGTATAACTCTTGCGGAAAACAGTATGAGTGATATCGGAATTGGCCGCAGGACTAATGGATACGGCGGATTCGGGGGGTCACTAAAGGGTCATTTTAAATCAGACGACATCGGAGAAACACTGCTCTTTATTCAATCTAAATCATCGCCTACAATACGAATTGAACGTGTCGGCAAGGAAGATATCTATATCAGTTTTCGCGATAGCGAAGCGACCATAAATCTTTACAATGAGTTGTTATCAGTGTTTACACAATAGCTGATAAAAACATTCATAATTGATGGCATCATGGACCGCAAAGCAGCAATAACGCAACTACTAAGAGATTCGGAAGTGTTCCCGTCTAATGATGTATTAGCTCAAGCACTCGCCGATAGCTACACTGCCTATACAGACTTTACCAGAAAGCTACCCTATTTTAGCATTGATTTAGAATGGCGCTATTACAACGATGGGAAAGCTTGGTTGGGCAAGGGCGTGGGCAAAAAGAAGACTATTTTTTGGCTCTCAATATGGGGTGGTTTTTTCGTGGTCACGTTTCTTTTTACCGAGAAAACCCGCGTAGGCATTCAGGAATTAGATGCAAGCTGTGCTATTAAAACGTTGATCGCCAACGAGCCAGTCACAAGCAGGTTAATTCCGCTCAAAATATCGGTATACTCTCACAATCAACTTGAAGACGTCTATTCTTTGATTTCTTACAAGCAAGGTTTGAAATAGACTATTTGTCAGGCTTGGGAATTATTCTTTGCATTGGCTTTATTTGTGTCCCATTATTCCTTTGATTTTTGGCAGTCCGTCCGCAGATTAGATAGTTGTTGGTTATTGGATAGGAACACATCTTGCCGCCATCTTCTCGGTATTGACGCCAATTTTACAAAACAATGGTTTCATGCTACACTCCCCATATCTATCGCACACTAGGTTTGATGCTCTGTGATATCGATACCAGTTCATCTGTGTCATCTTATCGGGATGCATGGTTCTTTTGTTTTAGAACACCCTAGATCAAGCATGCGCCTGATCATTTTGGAGGCTGAGTAGTGAAATTCGTTAAAAAGGCGCTTCTTTCGTTATCTGTGCTATTAACACTAGCTATGCTATTAGTGACGTTTCCAGTTTTTATCAGACCCGTCGAAGCAAATACATTGACGCCTTTGACATGGGCTGATGTCCAGACACTGCTTGACAGTGCAGTCAACGGCGATGTGCTTGATCTTTCGGGGCTTAGCTCCCCTGGTCAATCGCCGACTGCGCCCCCTTGGCACACTTTCGACGTACCGGCCGGCATCACTCTAACCATCATAGGCAACCCTACCGAAACCTTTAAGTATGTCGCCTTTAACTTTTATGGCGACAACAACACCATCACCATTCAGAACCTTCATATCGAGTCCGCCCAGGGAGTGGTGACCAATGCGGCCGGCACAACGTTTATACACAACCCGGCTACGCTGAATTTCGGTCTCAACAGCAAGGGCAACACGCTGATTGTCGAAGGCGACAACTCGATCGTCAACCGGCAGGCCGGCAACGTCACCGCCCAGGCATATAATATCGGCGCGGCGATCGGCGTCCCATGGGGCACGGGCACTTCCCCCGGTGCCAGCACATACTCCGAGCTGACTATCACCGGGACGGGTTATCTCTACGCCCAATCCGGCGGCGCTGCTGCCGGCATCGGCGCCGGCAGCAACCAGTATTCCGGATATATCACCATCACCGGAGCGGTCAGTGTCACCGCAGTCGGCGGAGTGCACTCCGGCGGCGCGCTTCCTCCACCGGCCGCGGGCGCCGGCGGCGGATCGGGAGCCGGCATCGGCTCCGGCGGCGCGTGCAACTTCAACGGCAATCCCCGGAGTTGCCCTATCACCATCGACACCACCGGGACGGTCGAGGCCTACGCCGGCAGGGACGCGCTCGTGTTTTTGGGCGACCCAAACCTGGCATCGTATACGTATCTTAATGAACCCACTATGGCGGGCAGGCCCGCCGCATCCAGTATCGGCAATGGCAGCAGCAGACAAGGCGGCGGGATCCCCGGCGTCCCCAACTTTCAGCAAATCGGCGTTATGAGCTACACTATGCCTACCGCCCAAACGGTTGACGCCGGCGATACGGTGTCTTTCGGTATTTCTGCCGTTTATACTTTCCAATCATTCATTGCAGAGCAAACCTATCAATGGCAAGTATCGACCGACGGGGGGGCGACCTGGCGCGACACGACTGCCGCCGACGGCACCGCCGCTTTAACAACACCAACAGTTTCTAATCCCAGGACCGGCACCGCCACCTTTACCATCAACCTCGCAAAAGGAACCATGGACGGCAACCTTTACCGCGTTGTAATTAAAGCCCCAACCAACCTTCATCCTTCCGGCGGCGCCTTCAACTTCAGCTACGTCACCATCACCACCCACCCCGCGAAGCTGACGGTGAACAGGTGGGACACCGAAACAACTTTAACTTCTGACAATAACCCATCAGTTTTTGATCAAAACGTGACATTTTCGGCAACCGTCACATCTCTCGGCGGTATACCTATCGGTCTTGTGGAATTTCGTGAAGGCACTACTGTGCTCGGCACAGGCACACTTGACGCTTTCGGTGTGGCAACTTTTACCACTTCAACATTATCGGTTGGTACTCATCCGGTCTTCGCATATTACATGGGGGATACCACTGGCGATGATAATTTTAATACATCTGATTCGGCTCCTGCATTAAATCAGGTTATTAAGGCTGTCGTTACCTATGATCCCAATGGTGGAACTGGTGAGCCAATAGACACGAATTCATACTATACTAGCGATACCGTGATGGTGCTGTCTGCTGTCCCAACTAGGGCCGGATACGCGT
>CAYOAR010000133.1:0-3519 GCA_964402105.1 uncultured Dehalococcoidales bacterium | reverse complement strand
CAGATGCTCTACCAACTGAGCTAACGGCCCATATGCTCAGTTTAGCAAAACGAGTAGATAGGCGCAAGCGGAAAGTCAGTGGTAGCTGCAGCAGATATGCTCATCTAAACGCCGTAACTTTGTAGTTAAAACTTCGGCAGTGCGCTCTTCGTAAGTAGTACTGTGCTATAATGACCGCGTTTATGGATGCCTATCTAGACATAGAGACCACCGGGCTTTCGCCTGAAGGTAGCCAGATAACAGTCATCGGTATTCATCTTGCAGGTATCGGTGGTGAGCGCCTCGTCCAGTTGGTAGGAGATGACGTCACATCAGAAGGGTTGTTGGCAGCCCTTGAAGGTGTGACCATGATCCATACGTATAATGGTAGCCGTTTTGACATCCCGTTCATCCGCGCCTGCTTAGGAATTGATTTGGAGCGCATATTTCCGCATTGCGATCTAATGTATCACTGCTGGCGCTGTAGGCTATTCGGTGGACTTAAGCGCGTAGAGCGCATGCTGGGCATTCCACGAAAGCTAACCGATATCGGCGGGTTAGATGCCGTACGTTTATGGTGGCGATATGTAAATGACTATGACGAGCAAGCTTTGCATACCTTATTGGCTTATAACCGAGAAGATGTCGTAAACCTCAAAATACTTAAGGGAATACTAGCGACTAGGTCTGATGTCAAAATCGGCGAGACGGGGTCGGAGGCTTCTCGCTATAAAAACGACCCATCGACGAGGATAAACATCTCAGATCGCCCTTAGATGCCGGTGAGGGTGGGGGTAATAACAGCGGGCTACACTATAGCCTGTACGAGGCGTGTTTACTGCGCCTAATAACGTGTCTTATTATGTGGGTTTTTGTAGGGCACCATGTTATATATAATACAGATAATATACAGCGCCACGAGCGCTGACTAGGCATATCCGAGTACAAGGAGGCTACTATGGCTGAAGAGATAAACCCGATCGATCCCCAGGCAGTATCTCGTCATATGGAAAGCGGGAGCGAGTCCATCCGAGAAACAGCAGACCGCTTAAGTGAAATTGATCTCAATGTTAGGGGTGCCCAAGAGGTTTCGGCGCGCATGATACGCGAAGCCATGGATCGTGCAAAAGAACTCGCAAAAACAGCAAAAAAGGTGGCCGAAGGAGCGGCGCGTGCCGGGCAGGATGCTGTAAGAGAGGCAGAAAGGGCGGCAGAGGCGGCAGAGGCTCAAGCTAAAGATAACGCCCGCGCTTGCGAACGCGCTATATTGCTTGCCGAACAGGCAGCGGAAGCCAGCCGGAAGACAGCGGAGGCAAACCAGCAGACTTTGACACAGGCTATTAACCGTATCGAGGAAATTATTCGCCGCAATCAGGAGGCGGCGTTGGCTTTGGCGCAAGACTACGAGCGCAACACGCGCCAAATAGAAGGGTCTGTTGTTCAAGCCAAAAACGAGGTAAACCGTGTCCTGCTGGAGTCTAAGCAGACGGTGGCGCGTGCTGAACAGGCTGGGCAAGAGGCAACTGCAACAGCCGGCTTGGCTATGAAACAATCGAAGGAAGCCATAGAGAAAGTTGAACAGGTACGTGATGCCGCCCAGAAAGCAGCCGACGAAGCGCTGAGGACCGCCGAGAATTCCTATAAACAGGTAGAAGAGCTTAGGCGTTCAACGCAAGATAATACCGAAAATGCCACCCGAGCCTCAAAAGATGCGGTACGAGCCTTAGAAAAGCACATCCGAGCAACAGAGGAATCATCGCGCAGCTACTCACGGTCATTTGAAGAAGCGATTTCACGAGCGGATGAGGCAGCCAGATTGGCGCGCCAATCATCAGATGAAGCTATTAGGACAGCGCAAGGAGCGCTTGCTCGTATTCAAGAGTCAGTCAAAGTAGCTCGTGATGCGGCGATAGATGCCTCGCAAAACGCCAAACAGGCGGCTGCGGAGGCCGGGCGGCAAGTAAAAGAGACTGCGGATGGCAATGTTGCCGCAATGAATCAATCTGTTGCCGAAGTCATGGGTATTGCTAGGGAAGCCCAGTCAAAATCAGAAGAAGCTCGCAAGCAAGCTGTTGCTACCAGTACCGAGGCTGAAAAGATAAGCCGCCAAGCCGCAGATGTTGCGGGCAAGTCATTAGATACGGCTATGCAGTCTATTGTTCGGGTGGAAAAGGTTGCTGCTTCAATAAAAGAGTCACTGGCCGAGTGGGATGAATTGACTGAGAAAAAAATCGCAAGCGTGGAGGCGACGGCTAAGGAAGCGCAGAAGGCAGCCGAAACCTCCATAGCATCTTCGCGTGAAGCTGTTAATAGGGCTGAGGCCATAAGCGCTTCGGTACGAAGTGCTGCAGATGAAGCTGCCCGTGCAGCCCAGGAGGCAGCCGATGCTGCACGCAATGCGGCGCGCGAGATTGAAGAACTCATGTCGGGTGATGATAAACCTGCTCCGAAGTTCACGGCGCGGAGGATCCCTCCCAAACAAACCGCCCAGCCAGTGAAACGGCAGACTGCGATAGATGACATCCCTGAAACAAGTACTGCCGGGCAATCTGCCGAAAGTGCTGGCGAGCCGCTCTCCAGCGATATGCAACTTGCTCAGGCTGCCAAGCGGAAGATGCAGGAGCGCATGGATAAATTAGCCTCAATGTATAAGACAGCAGGAGAAGCCCCGCCGACTGAACCTGTCGATGACAACCATGTGATCGAGGAAAAGGATGACTAGGGGCTAAGCGTCTTTGGCAAACAAAAACAACGAGCAGCTTTTATTTGGCTGCTCGTTGTTTTTGTTTGTTATGATGCTACTATAACAGGCTTGGAATGTCTTTAAAGGCTTCGGCCATACCTATCTGATTGTACTGCACCCCGCTTTGGCGGTGTCTGGCACGATTAATATACTCAATGGCACGCCCAAAGTAGTCCATCACCTTGCGTGAGTTGACTAGCTCAGAGAGAACCACCGTAACCTCAATCATGCCATTTAGGCCGCGAGGATAGTCGCCACTGCGGATAACCGCCTCGGTAGCCATGGCTTTAAGCGAGTGAGAGAGATCGTTGATGAGATCCATGTTCATTTCACTGGCAGCCGCGGTGAGGAGATAGAGTGCCTTTTTCGCTTCGGTAGGGCTGGCTTTTACCGAAAGGTCAGCTAAGGCCTCGTCCATAGCTTTCACACCATGCTGAGTCTGAGAGTTTTTATCACGGAAATGCAGAGCGTCAATGCCGAAATGGGGAACTTTGGCACGACCATAGCCGATCACCGACCAACCGGAGAGGGTCTGAATAATATCCCCCGCATCCAGAACTTTACTGCCGATAAACCTTGGGTTGGCCTCTTCCCCGGCAGAGAGCATGTTATAAAAAGGCTTGACTACCATGCGGTTAATCTTTGCAAGATTACTTCGGATGGGATCATCTTTTTTGAGATAGCGCTGGTTATCCACCAGAAAGATGGCATCGGCGGCAAGATAAGATGATTTAAGGCAGGTGCCGACATTAAAGATAGAACGTTCCTCGGTGGCCTCCTCGTATTTGAAGGGCAGG
>CAYOAR010000132.1:0-6739 GCA_964402105.1 uncultured Dehalococcoidales bacterium | reverse complement strand
CAAACGACCGCGCGCCTGAATCTCATCAATAGCTTGAAGTGCCAGTGTCTGATATTCGGCAAGACTGAAAGGCTGATCTGGGTTGATTATGTCAATAAGATGATGGGGCACTAATCCCCGCTCGGACGTAGTTGGTTTAGCCGTACCAATGTCTAAATAGCGATATACCAGTCGGCTATCGGCGCTTACAATCTCGCCCTTAAATTCCTCCCCCAAGCGCAGTGCCAAAGCGCTTTTTCCGACAGCCGTAGGCCCAACGATGGCCACGAGCGGACGAGGCATGTTATGCCTGCCGGGAACCCTTTAGGTTGGCAGCTTGGTCAACGATACTGATGAACTCCAAAGCTTTGATGCTCGCTCCGCCTACGAGAGCACCATCAATATCTGGCTGCTTAAGGTATTCGGCAACATTGCCGGCAGTAACACTGCCGCCGTAGAGGATGCGTACTCCGTTTGCCCTTGCCTCACCAAAAAGGTCACTCAAAATCATACGTATAAAACCGGATGTCGCCCGCGCTTGCTCGCCGGATGCCGCCCGCCCGGTGCCAATTGCCCATACCGGTTCATAGGCAACCACCAAAGAGCCGATGTCACCGATGCCGCTTAGGGCGGACCGAAGCTGACGGCTAACCACATCTCGTGTCTTCCCTGCCTCGTTCTCCTCCAGTCGTTCACCCACACAGAGGATAGGCCTAAGACAAGCACGCAGCGCTGCACGCACCTTGCAGGCGATAACTTCATCTGACTCCCCAAAGACATGCCGCCGCTCGGAGTGTCCCAGTATGACATACCGGCAGATGGGAGAGAGCATAAGAGGCGATATCTCACCAGTGAAAGCCCCCTTGTCCTCCCAGTACATATTCTGTGCCCCAAGTTGAACAGTCGTGCCTTGGAGCATCCCTTTGACCGCCGCCAATGACACAAATGGCGGGCAGAGCAAGACCTCCACCCCCTCAATGCGGCCGAGAGCCCCGGTCATCTGTGAAACCAAGGTCTGAGCCTCAGCGACGGTGGTGTTCATTTTCCAGTTGCCGGCGATAAGTGGTATACGCATTTTACGCTCCGTACTTAGTTAATTTCTGGGCATGAGCCATAGCAAGCGGCATAAGAGCCGTGGCGGGCATGATACCCAAGCTCCCCCCACGGCAGTAAGCTTCGCCAAACTTGGGCAGACCATCAGGGCGGCACCATTTGGAAGATATGAGACAGGGTACGTCATGCCAGCTGTGCCCCGATATGGCAGCTGGTGTAGAATGGTCGCCCGCTACCACAAGGACGTCGGGAGCGAGGGCGGTGATCTCGGGGATTATCCGGTCGACCTCCTCAATAGCCGCCACCTTGCGCGCAAAATCACCGTCTTCCCCCGCCGCATCGGCGCCCTTGATGTGCAGGAAGAAAAAATCATAGTTGGCATAATCCCGTTTAAGCGCCGCAATCTCCCCCGCAACCCCGGATTCAGTCGGCCGCACGTCCATTCCCAGTACCCGAGCTAGCCCTCGGTACATCGGGTATCCCGCGATAGCTGCGGGCTTAAGTTTATAAGCGTCACCGAATGCCGGGAAGTTAGGCCGCCCTGAAAAGCCGCGCAGGAGGAACATGTTGGCTGTGGTGCGCCTGGCAAGCGTGTCTTTTGCCAAAATCAGAAACTTGTTCACAACGCGAGCGGTGCGCTCAGCCTCTGGCACAATAGGCACTGCAGGCAATGGAGCAACTCCTAGGCGCTGCGGGTCGGTATCTGCTAAGCGGGCATTCAACCCCTCGCCGCGCAATACGAGGATGAAACGGTGCTCCTTTACTGGCCGAACGATGATCTGCACGCCGTCTATCTCTCGCCCGTCAAGCATGGCACAAAGGCGAGTGCTTTCTTCGGTGGAGATGCGCCCGGCACGGCGGTCGGTGATCTCACCACTGGTGTTTACTGTGCAAAAGTTGCCGCGAGCTGCCACGTCACCGGGCTTAAGATCAAAGTCGACCCCCAGTGCCTCCAACACTCCCCGCCCGATGTTGTAGGATATGGGATCATATCCAAAAAGTGCTAGGTGGCCGGGGGCGCTGCCCGGGATGATCCCCGGTCCAACCGGCTGCGTAAGTCCGGCACTCCCCATACGAACCAACTCATCCATATTGGGAGTGCGGGCACTTTCTAGCTCGGTCTTGCCATGAGGGCCGGGAAGCCCGCCCAGACCGTCAATGACCAGCATGACAATCTTGGAGGGAGTGCTGATGGCAATATCCTTAACCAATTCAAATCCCATCATATCTAACCACGTCTCCCCGATATTATTTTTGCCATACTGCGATTAGGCCAATGGCGAAATGCAGTTTATTCTAACTATATATCAAGCAGAGCAGCCACCCCAGGCAGCGTCTGCCCGCTTAGGAACTCCAGCGATGCGCCGCCTCCGGTTGAAACGAAAGACATGTGCTCATTCAGCTTAAGCGACGTTACAACCTCAGCGGTTGAACCGCCGCCGATGATGGTAGTCGCATTAAGGCCGGCGATGATCTTTGCCACGGCGAAAGTACCCTCTGAGAACTGCGGAATCTCATAGACGCCCATCGGTCCGTTCCAGAAAACAGTTTTGCATTTCTCCAGTACTCGGCGGAAGCGGCTTATGGTAAGCGGGCCAATATCCGCGATGCGCTTTTCCGAAGGTATGGCGTCCACTGAGGCCACTGCCGCACCCGCACCATCCGCGATTTCGTCTGTTACTAACACATCTTCCGGAAGATAGATCTTTACATTGTGTTTTTCTGCCTTTTGGATTAGAAACGCGGCGACTTCAACGTTGCCGTCCAAAAGCGAACGACCTACCTCATAGTTTTTGGCCTTAAGGAAGCTTGCTGCCATGCCGCCGCCAATGATGATGTGATCAACCTTGGACATCACGTTCTCAATGAGAGCCACCTTGTCACTTACCTTAGCTCCACCAAGCAGCAGCCCAAAGGGATGAACCGGGTTTTGCAGGACACTGCCTAAAGTGTTTACTTCTTTTTCTAGCAGCAGGCCCGATACCGCCGGTAAATACTTGGTAACGCCAGTTATCGAGGCATGACCGCGATGTGCCGTGCCGAAAGCATCGTCCACATACAGCTCCCCGAGTCTAGCTAAGGCTTCAATGAAAGCGGGGTCGCTTTTTTCCTCGCCGGGATAAAAACGCAGATTCTCCAGCAGAACAACGTCACCGGCGCGCATCCTCAAGACCATCTCCTCAACCTCTGCCCCAATGCAATCCGGCGCCAGTCGTACTTCCTGGCGCAAAATCTCGGAAAGCCGCTCGGCAACGCCTCTCAGGCTATACAGCGGCTCCTTCTTGCCTTTGGGGCGGCCTAAGTGTGAGCACAGCACAACCTTCGCTTCATGGTTAATAAGGTATTCAATGGTCGGGATAGCGGCCCTGATGCGAATATCATCGGTTATACGCCCCGTCTTTTCGTCCAGCGGCTCGTTGAAGTCGGTGCGCATAAGCACCCGCTTGTCGGCTACATTGATGTCACGGATGGTCTTTTTATCCATTTCTCCCCTTTGAGCTGGTTCTAGCTAACTGCCGCGCCGCGGGCTTAAGACCGCCCGCACCTTTGGCAGAAAAACTGGCAATATTGTTACGTACCAACCGATGCACCGCGCGCAAGGGCAAGCTCCGGGAATGCGACGAGTGCCGTCTGTGCAATCCCTGCTCCATCCAAACCGTACCTCGCACGCAGTGCTCCTTGCGGTCCGTGTGCAACAAACTCATCCGGAATACCAATGGCACGCAGCTTCACATCCAAGCCTGCCTGAGAGGCAAAGGCCGCCACCGCGGCACCGAAACCGCCGCTTAGGGTATTTTCCTCAACGGTTAACAGGCGCGCCGCGCCGCATGCAAGGCGCGCGATGAGTTCGGTATCCAAGGGCTTTATAAAGCGCATATTTGCTACGGCAGTTTCGATACCTAGACGAGATAACTCCTCCGCCGCCTCCATGGCCGGGGCAATAGTGCTACCCACTGCCAGTATGGCCAAATCACGCCCAGACCGCAACATCTCTCCCCGACCGATGGGCAAACATTTTAGGTCGCCATCCATGGCGACGCCCAAACCAGTACCGCGGGGATATCTAACCGCCATGGGTTCTCCGCCGTAGATGGCGGTATAAAGCAGATGCTGTAAATCGTTTTCGTCTTTTGGTGCGCCCACAACCAAATTGGGAATGAGCGTCAGATACGACAGGTCAAAGATGCCCTGGTGCGTCTTGCCGTCGTCACCGACAATGCCGCCGCGATCAAGGGCGAAAGCTACGGGAAGTCTTTGCAAAGCAACGTCATGGATTATCTGGTCAAAACTGCGCTGAAGAAAGGTTGAGTAGATGGCCACCACGGGCTTAATACCTTGGGTAGCCAGCCCAGCGGCGAAAGTGACGGCATGCTGTTCGCAGATGCCCACGTCAAATACCCGCTGCGGAAACTCCTGCTGCACCGCGCCTAGACAGTTGCCCTCCGGCATAGCGGCGGTGATCACCGCCACATTCGGATCGGAGCGCATAATCTTTCGCACGGTCTCTGCAAAAACATAGCTGTAGCTGGGAGCAGCCACCACCGCACTCTGTTTGGGAGAGATACCATGGAAACAGACAGCATCGTCCTCGGCCGGGCCATAGCCTTTGCCTTTGGTGGTAATGGTATGCAAGAGAACCGGCCGGCGAGTATAGGTGCGCGCGCGCTCAAGCGCAGCTTCCAATTGGGCAATGTCATGCCCATCTACAGGACCCATATAGGCAAAGCCCAGCTCTTCCCAAAGAACAGTCGGCAACACCAGTCCCCGTACACTGGACTTAAGCCGGCGAGCAAGGCTCCACAGCTTATCCCCCTTGGGGAGAGAAGAAACAAAGCGCTTGCTTTTCTCGGCGGCACCATGCAACCGCCGGTCAAAGCGTGCCCGGCTTAGGAGCTTTGATAACCCGCCCACGGTGGGTGAAATAGACATGCCATTATCGTTTAGGATAACAATGAGGCGTGCCCCCAAATGGGCGCTGTTGTTAAGTCCCTCAAAAGCCATGCCGCCGGTGATAGAGCCATCGCCGATTACGGCCACGACATGGTAGTCGTCGCCTTTTAGGTCGCGCGCGGCTGCCATACCAAGAGCTGCCGACACGGAGGTGCTGGCATGCCCGCTGCCAAAAGCGTCGTGAGGGCTCTCTTCCCGAACGGGGAAACCCGACAGCCCGTCCATCTGCCGCAGGGTGCGGAACCGCTCTCGCCGCCCCGTGAGGAGCTTGTGAGTGTATGACTGGTGTCCCACGTCCCAAATGATTTTATCCCGGGGGCTATTGAGTACGCGGTGCAAGGCAATACTAAGCTCCACCGTCCCCAAGCTTGATGCTAGGTGCCCGCCGGTAACCTGAGTGGTGTCCACTATTTCTTGGCGGATTTCCCGAGCAAGCTCATTGAGCTGGGCGGCGGGGATTTTCTTAAGATCAGCGGGGCTGTCAATGCTATCCAGGAGTCTTGGCATTTATAGCTTCTTGTGATGACTTCGGAGCCTCATATAATCTACATTCCGCTGAATATATTGTCAAGAATAAAACGAAGTGATAAACTGGCTTCCGTGGCAGCTTTCTCCGCGATCTTTGGTGTCCCCCCAGCAAACTTTGGTGTCATCACAGCTAACTACCACAAAGGTGCCTTTAAATGATCAAGGGAATCAGAAACTTTCTGAATGGTGTGGCATTCGGGATAACAGAAACCGTACCCGGTGTAAGCGGGGGGACTATCGCAATCATACTGGGCTTTTACGATGAGACGATTCAAAACATAAATCATTTCACCGATGATTACCGAAAATCTTTTAGGTATTTTATTCCCTTGCTCCTTGGCGTTGTTGTTGGGCTGTTGACATTCGCCTCAATTATGAAATACCTTCTGGCGAACTTTTCGTTTCCGA
The DNA here is from genome assembly GCA_964402105.1 of uncultured Dehalococcoidales bacterium. Taxonomy (GTDB): domain Bacteria; phylum Chloroflexota; class Dehalococcoidia; order Dehalococcoidales; family UBA1222; genus WRNP01. The sequence continues at coordinate 820 of CAYOAR010000132.1, read as the reverse complement.
CCATGTCGTTTTTTATCGGTTTGATTGTCGGCATTATCCCCCATATTTATTCCAAAGTTAGAGAGCCCGGCCGCAAAATAAATCTAAAAACTGCCGTGTTGGTCATTTTGCCGATTATCGCATTGATAGTTATGTCTATTGCCCTCCGTAATTTGAAAAGTGAGTCGGCTGCGGACTCTGCTGAGGTAATTAACAACATTGGTGTTCCTTTTATGCTTTTTATTGCCCTCGCCGGAATTATTGCCGCCGCAGCTTTGGTTATTCCCGGCATCAGCGGTTCGTTCATGCTGCTATTACTTGGCCTTTACACGATAGCTATCGACTCTGTTTCATCTATCCGGCTTTATCTCTCAGATATTTCAAATACGCCGCTGTTGTTAAATATATGCAAAGTCTTGGTTCCTCTCGGTATAGGTATCATAATCGGCGGGCTTTCTATGGCTAGACTTATTGAAAAGCTCCTCAAAAATCACCCCACAGTCACCTATTCAATAATTTTAGGGCTGCTTTTGGGGTCAGTGTACGTGTTGCTAACAGATCCGGCGACTTTCCAAAGCGGTACGTCGGCACTGACAATCATTGTTGGCTTGTTAACCATTTCCGCAGGTTTCGTCATATCATTCAAGCTGGGGGCAAAACGGTTCTAGCTCCCAGCTTCGACTTTGCGGCGGATATGTTCTTTTTGCTTGGTTCATAGAATTAGCAATTCTTCTCCACACGAGCTTGACCACAGCCGCAGACAGATGTTAAATTAGCGTGTGTCCCTGTAGCTCAGCTGGACAGAGCAACTGCCTTCTAAGCAGTGGGTCGAGAGTTCGAA
>CAYOAR010000131.1:0-4092 GCA_964402105.1 uncultured Dehalococcoidales bacterium | reverse complement strand
GCTTGGCGAGTAGAGCGTCCTTGAAAGCGGTGTCCTCCGGCTCGGTCTGAACCTCCGGCTCACGGACTCCGGCTAGGCTGGCGGCAACCTTAACCAGATCGGCAGTCCTGCCAAGTTCCGTAAGAAGCCACACGCCTTTCTTGGTTGCGTCTATGTAGCCCATGTCCTTCGCCATGTTCCTCGCCCAAGCCACGTTGTTTTGGAACTGTGGAACACCGGAGCCGGTCATCTTGTTGAGAACGGCATCGGTGCAGCCCATCATCTCGCCTACTTTATCAGTGGCTTCTTTCGGACGGCCAGAACCTCCCAACTCGCGGAGTGCCTTGAGTAGGGGAACGACCAGCGCCTTGGAAGATGGCATAATATCCATTTGTTCCTACCGAATTGTCAGAATAACCGTCTCTTGACGAGTATTTGATGTAGTCTTTGCTTTAATCCCGATGGTGGCCCCTACGCGGTTGGCGTATCGCAGATCTACGAAATTGCCGTCTTTGTCTTTAAAATACCCATCGTAGTAAATCATGTCGTCGCCTGGGGAGAATAGCCCAAAAGGAGTGCCGACCCTCGACCCCGAGTGTACATATTCTTTCCCATCGTATTTGATGGTGGTTGTCCACGATTCCCACGGTTCATCAGAAGTGTTTATCAGCGTAAGTCTTGCCCCATGCAGGGCGAGAGGGTCCGGGTCGCTGTAAATGATTGTGGCGGTAGGCGATGGCGAAAAGTCGCAGGTGGCGTGTATTATTAAGGTGAGAACTATAATTGCAAAGAAAGCCCCTGCAATAATTAGGCAACCCTTGAACAATTTACCCATAACGTTCTCCTATTTACGAGCTGCGCTGTCAGCTTCGGTCGGGCTATTCTTTTCCCCTGCGGCATTTGCGGATAACGTAGACAATCAAAGCCATGGCTTGGCATTCTTCGATAGACTTGGGGGTACCATCGTTATTGATTAGGTAGTCCTTGTCGCCGATTTTCTTAATCTTGCCCACATGGAGCGCGCCGCCGACTTGGTACGCAACAAGGTCGCCATGCCGGATGGCTTTCTCTCGGTCAACGATAATGGTGTCGCCCTCTTTAACATCTGGCTCTAGGCACGTCCCAACCACCTTATACCCCTCGATGTTTTCCTCAGCCTCGGCACACGGCTCCCGATAGGCATACTCAACTTCCATGCCGCCATCTTCACCGGCGTGAGCCTGTATACCAGCTATGACCGCATGCTTAACCACTGGAACCCTGTTCGCCTCGGATAGCGGCGGGTATTTCTCGCTTCCATAAAGCAGATAACTCGGGGACACATGAAGCTCCGCGGCTAACGGCTCAGCTTTCTCTCTCGTCAGGTTCCCCGAAGAGGCTCCACACTCCAGTTTGTAAAGGTAGTCGCGGGATACGCCAGCGCGACGACCCAGTTCCGACTTCGACAGCCCAAGACCGTGCCGCAGCCGTTTTAATCGTTCGCCAAAACTCTCGCTGTCCATACCTCTGATTGTACATCTTATTGACGTACTGTCAATCCGTAATACATTACGCAATTTAATGGTGACAATTGTCTATTGCCAGCCTAGACAGTAAAGAATGAAATGTAAAATCTTGGGAAAATGCGTACTAGAGTATTGACTTTGCGTCAAGCAATCCGTATAATACAAGGCGCAATGGAAGAAAAAATAATAACAGCATTACGCAACTACCAACAACGGCACAAACTATCTGACACCAAGTTCGCCACGGCTGGCGCAGACAAGTTTGCATGGAGCCACATCAAAGCAGGGCGCAGGCCGCCCAACAAAGAGTTTTTGGTTCGCATCGGAACCCAACACCCTGCGCTCCAAAAAGCTATCACCGAATACCTCTTCCCCCGCGTCCCAAAGACAAGTGTCCGAATAAAGCGGCTGTTCCGAACAGAGGCGGCGCTGAATGACTAACACCATGGGCATCGAACGAATAGCCTACAGCGTCAAAGAGGCAGCGGAGGCGATGGGTGTATCGGAGCGAACCATGTGGGAGTGTGTGCGGAGAGGGATTATCCCATCGTTCATGTTGATGGGCAGGCGGCTGATATCAAGAGATGTTTTGCAGAAACAATTCGGGGCAACCCAAGAAGGAGGTGTAGCAGGAATAGACCGCGCCCCCATAAAAAGCCGATAGCCCCGCTGAAACGAGGCTATCAACAAAGAACCGAAAGGAGAGCAAAAATGATTACCCCAACTATAACACAACCAAAGGCCATCTTACAACCCAAGCCAGCCAAGGCGATCTGCCAGCATTGCGGGCACGTATCAACGGCTGACGACCCTGTGGAGCATCACTGGCATCACATAGGCGGGCAGGGAGATGTCAGGATACTGGAATGTACCATCCTTCCAAATTGCTGGAGGCGGGTTGACCTCAAAGCCGAGATACAGCTTGACGAGGCCAAGGCCAAAGAACACGAGAACCAATGCAGGAGATACAGCCGTGGTTAGCCGAACCGAAAACGGCGGCTATGTAATCGAGGCAGACCCAAAACGATGCCCTTTTCGCAAAACTATCAAGTGCCTTGCAGGGGAGGTTTGCACCTCTTGCGGTATTTACCGCGAGGCTAATCGCATTTACGACCAACTCATAAGCCGTGACATGCTCAAAGAGTGCAAGCTGTGCGGCAGGATGGCTGATAGAAATCACAATCACGAAAGAGAGGATAACTAATGACACAGGTAATAGGTGCAATTATATGCCTTATTTGCACCATAATTTGCGCTTTTATGGCTGGGCTTGCGTATGGGAGGGAATTTTCAGTGGCTACCCAAATAGTCGGCACGATAATATGCGCGGCCATGGTTATAGTCAATGTCATGATACTCGCCACAAAATAGCAGGAAGGAGATAACTAATGACAACCGAACTTACAACTACAAACGGCATTCCCCAGAGCCTAGCTGAGATGGAGGGCATGGCTAAGTATTTCATACAAAGCGGTGTTTTCAAGGATGTCACCCAGCTTGCCCTTGCCATCGTCAAAATACAGGCGGGGCGAGAACTGGGCCTCAACCCGCTTTACTCCATGCAAAATATCAACGTTATCAACGGCAAGCTATCCACCAACTCGGCAGCCATGGGTTTTCTTGTTAAAAAATCAGGGAAGTACACATTCCAAGTCACAGAGTGGGATAACACCAAATGCGTCATCAGGTTCCTACAGAGGTGGGGTAACGGCTGGAATGATATCGGCGAGGGCAGGTTTACGATTGACGATGCCAAGCAAGCGGGGCTTACCGGAAATCCAACGTGGGGAAAATACCCCAAGGCCATGCTTTACGCCCGCGCCATGAGCCAAGGGGCACGTGCCTTTTGCCCTGACGCGATTGCGGGGCTGTATGGTGACGAGGAAGCACGAAGTATCGGCCCCGGATATGACACGGCTTCCTTGCCCATTGTAGAGGCTGACATTGTTACCGGCGAGGTCATCGAAACATCGGATCAGGCCTTTGAAAAGCTGGAGAGAGTAGCTGCCGAGGAAAGGCAGCCTGCGCCAAAGCTTTCCAAGGCGGCTGTCGATGGAGCTTTTGATGCGTTCGACCGAACTGCAGAAGAAGCGGCGAGGGTTATAGCTGCATCCAAGGCATCAAAAACCAAGAAAACCGAGCCAGCACCTGAGCCTGAACAGCCGTCCGAAGAAATGTGCGGTCACGTCAAAATGTCTTTTTTGACCGAAGCCAAAAACGTAATACAAGACAACTCCATTGACGTGTCCACGTGGCTCAAAGAACACGGTCAAGCGCTGGGAACGTTGACGACTAGGGTCAGCAAGCTTGGGGTAGATGACGCGAGAAAGTTTATTGACATGGTCAACAAGCTGGCAAAGGCGAGATAAATGGCTACGACCGAGTTTATTCCGACAACCGAGCATGGCATCCGGGCCATGATATTGCAGCTGGTGGACAACGAGATGACCCGGCTGGCCAATGGTGGGCAGATAGATGACGAGCCGGAATACATAGCACTTGCGGCGAAGGTGCTAATGCGCCTTGAAAAGTATCTACTGTCGAGGATAAAAGCGAATGAGGCGGAAGATGCCAATGTCTGATCTGCTATCCGAGAAATCCACGGGCT
>CAYOAR010000130.1:0-4828 GCA_964402105.1 uncultured Dehalococcoidales bacterium | reverse complement strand
TGTGTTTTTTTTGAAAACCATCGTGCAGTTCGCGCGATAGGCGCATGGCATGCTGCACTCGGGGGTCCCCTCCCTGGGTACGGCCAAAGACCATGCCAAGTGCCATTACACCCCCCACAACGGCTCCGCAGGTACAACCAGCTCGCCCCATTCCCACTGGAAAACCAGATGCCATAGCGATAACATCATCAGGCAGAGACAGGCCAAACTCATCCCGGATGGTCTTGACCACCGACTCGGAACAAGCAAACTCACCGTTCCGATAATAGCCCTCTGCTGTTTCGCGCAGCCGCTTAAGGTCTATTTCTTTCACGGTGATTCGGGCTCTATCTATGTTGGGGACAATTTGATTCACGACATCCTCCTCAATTCTACGTTCGTCCGATATTTCATATCTTGAGATCACGCATATTTCCCATGCAGATCTCGGTCGTTACGGAGACGGCTTTTTAACATTGCTCGCGCCTGCACCAAATCCTGTGGTGTATTGATATTAAAAAAAGACAGGCCTTCGGGATCGATATTAGCAATGCGTTCTCTCTCCAAATAAACTGTCCGAACCATGGGGTAAATATCACGTATGGCTTTTGAACCGGAGTCCAATACCATCTTGATAGTCGGAAGGCAGCGCTTGGTATATATGGCATGCAAAGGATGCAGCTCGACTCCAAACGACTCCTCGCCCAGCCGCGGTACAAGCGCGTCGTAGTCGCGCGGCTGCTCTGCCATAAATCGGAGTAAACGGAGATTTAGAAACGGCATATCACAGGCCACAACCAAACAGTGAGAAAAATGAGCTGCCAGAAGCCCGCTGTACAACCCGCATAAAGCTCCTCCCTCTGGTAAGGCATCTTTAACACAGTGCGCCCCTTCCGCCCTTGCCGCCACATCCGAAACCACAATCACATCAGAGCTAAGATGCTTCACCCGATCAACCACGTTCTCCAATAGCGTTCGGGCACCTTGCAGTTTAAGCTGAGCTTTATCAATCCCCAACCGAGAACTCTGCCCCCCTGCCAGTACAACCGCTGTAATCTCAGGAAGTATCATTATTCAATACCAGCCTGATTGAGTTTGCCATTTTCGAATGTATTTCACCGCCGAGAACAACCGGCTGCTCTTTAATGATATCTTGAGTGTAGTATACGTTCAAATCAAATTGGTGTTAAGTTAACCTCCTATTTCGTTTACCTTGGAGCTTCGGCAAAAGTATTCTCTATCAGTGTGCCCAAACACACAAGACAGCCCTTGATATACTCTCCCAATGAGTGATATATTAGTAACTACGCAGACGTTAATGAGTATGAATATGGCAACCAAGCATGAAGACAAATGTGAAATATGGGCCGTTAACAAAGAACGGACAACCGAGATAAAAAAGCGGTTACCACCGGACGAGACTTTCATAGCGCTATCAGATACATTTGGGGCACTGGCCGATCCCAACCGAGCCAAAGTCCTGTATGTCCTTGAGGGTCAGGAGTTGTGCGTATGCGACATTGCCTGTGTTGTTGGGATTTCTGGCTCAGCCGTATCGCAACATCTTCGGATATTACGGACACTCCGCCTAGTCAAGCAACGAAAGGCGGGACGGATGGTGTACTACTCACTGGGTGACGACCACATTCGCCAACTTTTAGACATATGTCTGGATCATACCAGCCATCCGTAATAGCATTTTTTATTTAGCCCAACGTTTTAGCAACTACGCAGTTAATCATTACTACAAAAAGGATCGGGTTCTCTTGTGACGAGTGAAAAGACGTTTAAAGTCGAGGGGATGGATTGTGCCGATTGCGCCCTGAAGATTGAACGAGCTGTTTCTAGAATCCAGGGTATAACGTCAGTACAAGTTTTACTGTCATCCTCACAGCTTTTAGTGGGAAGCGCCGATCCTCCCAACTCAGCGGCGATAGTAAAAGCGGTAGAGCAACTTGGCTACAAGGCTACACCAAACGGAGAAGCCCAATCGATATCCCTGTACATCGAGGGAATGGATTGTGCCGATGAGGTCAGGGTATTAGAAAAGAAACTTCGAAATCTACCTGGGCTATTAAGTTTTGATGTGAAGCTTGCCAGTAAAAGCGTCGATGCCAATTACACCCCCTCGCAGCTTTCACCGTATGACATTATCAGAGTTATCGCCGAAACTGGCATGAAAGCTAGGCTAGCCAAGACCACTACGCACACCAAGGCTTGGTGGCAAGACACAAGAGTTAAGCTCATTGCGGCATCAGGTATCCTCCTGGCTGCTGCATTCATCATCGGGAAAACCGGCTTCGGCCGTGACGTGGCTTGGCTCATTTATGGTGCATCAATCCTTGTCGGCGGTTATTATCCTGCCAAGATGGCTATTGCCGGGCTCCGTGCGAGAATGCTCAACATCTACACCCTCCTGGTCATTGCTGCTATCGGGGCAATCACCCTCGGGTTCTGGGACGAGGCAGCTATGTTGGTATTTGTTTACACTTGGGGAGCCGTTTTGGAAACATATGCCACAGAGAGGGCTAGGAGTTCTCTAAGGCTGTTAACAGAGTTAACTCCCCGAGAAGCGTTAGTCAAAAGAAACGGCCAGGAGATAGCCGTGCCGGTCGAGGCGGTGCAAATAGGTGAAACGATAATCGTCAGGCCTGGCGAAAAGATCCCCCTCGACGGGTTGGTGGTTGCCGGCTCTTCGGCAGTTGATCAGGCACCCATCACTGGGGAGTCAATTGCGGTTGGTAAAAGCTCAGGCGACACCGTCTTTGCCGCCAGCATCAACCAACGCGGTTCCTTGGAAGTAAAAGTCAGCAAGCTCCACCAAGACACAACGCTAGCAAGAATAATACACTCGGTGGAAAGATCAGAGGCTAAGAAATCAAGCTATCAGCATTTTGCCGAGCGGTTTGGTCAACTATATACACCCATTATGTTCGGTGTGGCTATCGTGGTAGCGATCGTACCTTGGCTTTTAGGAGAACCATTTGCTCCATGGTTTTACCGGGGGCTGGTCGTTTTGGTGGTATCCTGCTCATGCGGCCTAGTGCTCTCAGTACCAATCTCAGTACTGGCTGCTGTGAGTGCGGCGGCACGCAAAGGCATACTTATCAAAGGCGGGGCCGATCTCGAAGCCGCGGGGAAGATCAAAGCGGTGGTCTTCGACAAAACAGGAACGCTCACCATCGGGCTGCCCATTATAACTGACTTCATTCCATATAATATCGACTCCGCTAGTCTCCTTTCTATTGCCGCTTCAATCGAGTCGCGTTCAAAACACCCATTAGCCGATGCCATACTGCGGAAAGCTCGCGAGGATGGCGCAAATATTAAACCGCTCGTCGATATTGAAACTTTAGTCGGACTGGGAGTTAAAGGCCGCGATAACGAGCGTGACTACTACGTCGGTAACCGGAGGCTATGCGACCAACTCTCAGTTCCCCTGGAACAAATAGAAGAAGAGCTTGTCAGGCTGGAGGTAGAGGGCAAAACCATCGTCCTCGTAATGACTCAAGAGAAGATTTTAGGCATAATCGCCGCAACTGACAAGCTCCGCCCTCAAGCAAAGGATGCCATAACAAGCCTCAGAAAATGGGCATCGAGCGAACAATCATGCTGACTGGAGACAACGAGAACACGGCTAAAGCAATCGCCTCTCAAGCTGGCATTGATGAGTACCGAGCGCAACTCTTGCCAGAAGATAAGCTAGCTGCCGTGAAAGAGTTAAAGCAGAAGTTCAATCGAATAGCCATGGTCGGAGACGGCGTGAACGATGCCCCGGCTATGGCAGCTGCCGATGTCGGCATCGCCATGGGTGCAGCTGGCACAGACATAGCCATCGAAATATCTGACTTAGCACTTATGTCGGATGATCTATCGCGACTCCCATACGCCCTGAAGGTAAGTCGCAAAGCCATGACCGCTATCAAGCAAAATGTGGCGATCTCTATGACAATCGTTGCCATAGTCGTTACGTTGGCACTTATCGGAAAGATTAGTCTAGTGCCTGGACTTATTATCAACGAAGTGAGTGCTCTCGCAGTGATGATAAACGGGTTGCGTTTGTTAAGGAGTTAGCCATTCAATGGGACTCAACAAATGACCCGCTTGCAGACACAAAGAGAAGCTGATTCGGACTTGGGGCAGAAGTGGCTCCCCGACTAGGATTCGAACCTAGAACCTAGCGGTTAACAGCCGCCCGCTCTACCATTGAGCTATCGGGGAGTACGCAAAAAGCGCTTTGTTGCCTCAAGGCAACGGTTAAATTATTACTGTTTTGGTCGGGCAAGTCAAGCCTGATTCGCCGCTTGGTGTGCTTGACTTCCACTGCTATTTCAGGCATAATTCTAATGTACTTGCCCCTGCTTGGGTTTATTTGCGGCGCATTCGTCTAGAGGCCTAGGACGCGTCCCTCTCAAGGACGAGATCACCGGTTCGAATCCGGTATGCGCTACCAATCTCTTTAATCAAAGCTAAAAAGCCCCTACTTTTAGGGGCTTTTTCTATTTTTGCTAACATTTTGCTAACAAGCTAGATTTTTAACGCGGTATCAGCTCGACTGTTAATGAGTTCATCAAAACGGTTTGCCGCCGCTTCCTGAATGCCCGGTGCAACATGACTGTATGTATCAATTGTCATTTGAATGCTGGAGTGCCCAAGACGCTCTTGGACAACCTTTGGATGAATTCCTTGTTTAAGCATAAGCGAGGCGTGAGTATGCCTAGCATCATGTAATCTGATGACTTTTAAGCCACAATGCGCCGCGGCTGTTTCCCAAGCCCTAGTTATCGTATTCGGTCGAAGTGGCTCACCATCATCATTGGTAAAAACCAAGCCATCATCGGTATGAGGG
>CAYOAR010000129.1:0-2315 GCA_964402105.1 uncultured Dehalococcoidales bacterium | reverse complement strand
GGGCAGATCAATAAGCTTCTTGCCCTTGTTTATTATAGCGCTCTCCACAGCCGGCAGTTTCTCGCGCAAGGCAAGTATCAAGGTGCCAGGGCCGGTGTGCCCGCCGATGGCAAGTCCCAGCCGGGAAATATGGATATGCTTATTATCCAGTATGGTACTGAGGCGGCTTTTTAGAGATTGAGCTTCGTCGGGGCATGTACTATGGGCAATGCCAATCTCTTCCACAGCCGAGACACTTTGGAAGTTTGCGATAAGCTTTTCGATACCTTTCTGACGGGTGCGTACTATGCCGGCAGAGTTAACCTCGCCGTTTTTCGCAGTAATCATGGGTTTGACGGCGAGCAGGCTGCCAAGTACGGCTTTGCTCTTGCTCATCCGCCCGCTGCGGAGGGCATACTTCAGTGTGTCCAGTAGGCCCCACATATGTATACGGTCTGCGGCGCGCTTGGTTTCGGCTATGATGTGAGACAAGCTGGCACCAGTCTGGGCTAGGCGAGCCGCGGCGATGGTAAGAAGCCCCACCCCAATAGAAACAGAGGTTGAATCCAGTACTTCAATGTGACCATTGCCATTAGCTAGTTCTTGTCCTTTTATGGCGGAACCGCAGGTGCCGCTGAGGCGGCTGGAAATATGGATGGAGAGAATCTCATCGGATTCTTTCATCAGTTGGCGGTAGACCTCGGCAAAGTCAGTGGGTAAGGGCTGCGATGTGGTCGCAAGCACGTTGCTGTCAGCCATCTTTTGGTAAATCTCATCCAAGCTAATGTCCACGCCGTCGCGGTAACTCTGACCACCCACGTTGACGTAAACGGGCACGACCGTAATGTCCAGTTCTTTGATGAGTTCTGGCGGCAAATCGCTGGTGCTGTCGGTGATTATCTTGACGGGCATGGATGTTATAGAACCTCCGTGGCGTTTATTAAAAAGGTGCTCAGGATCGCATAGATGCCCCCGGCACTTAACTCAGGTGCGGCCCTCTCCTGGTTTTACAGCAATACCCAAAGGCGACGTAGTAGTCTACGGCAACTGTCGTAACGTTTAAAATGTCAACCTCAGTGCCTACTCGACTGAAACGATGTAGTCGTAGTGAGGCTGGCTGCCATCCACTACCTCAATCTGGAGGTGGGGGTAGAGGCTGCCGATGGTCTCTTTGGTTTTTTGGGCTTGTGCCTCGTCGGTCTCGGCGCCGTAATAGATGGTAAGTACGTTGCTATCTTCGGGAGAGATGCGGCTTAATGCCTCGCAGAGAGCTGCTTCCGGCTCGTCGTTTACAGAAATGATCTCGCCGTCATCAAGGATGCCGATGGCCTGCTTCTTTTTTATCTTAAAGCCGTTCATTTCGGTTGTGCGCACAGCACGGGTGATTTCGATAGTTTTAGCGGAGGAGAGGGCTTCGGTCATGAGGCTGACGTTGGTCTCAAGACTTGCCTCGTAATCGAAAGCCATAACGGCAGCAACCCCTTGGGGGATGGTTTTTGATGGTACAACACAGACCTTTTTATCTGTAAACTGCTGCACCTTCTCTGCGGTCATAACGATGTTCTTGTTGTTAGGCAAAACTATGATATTATCGGAAAGCAGCTTGTTCACTGCCTGGAGGATGTCCTTGGTGGAGGGATTCATGGTCTGCCCGCCCGACACCACGGCGGCAACGCCCAATGAAGAAAAGACATCGCTCAGACCGCCTCCGGCAACCACAGCCACGATTTCTGCACCTGCCGCTGGTGTGCGCGCCTTTTTCTTTTCCAAGAAGTCTTGGTGTTGTTCGTCCATATTGCGCATATTGACACTGTGTACCGTGCCCAATGCGGTGGCAAGCTGGATGATCTTGCCCGGGTTAATGGTATGAATGTGTACCCTAATCGTGTTCGCATCGCCTACTACGATGAGGGACTGCCCGCGTTTCTCGAGCTGCTTGCGCAGATCGTCCGGATCCAGTTCCTGCCCATTTAATAAAAATTCGGTGCAGTATCCGAATGGGATCTCGTCCTCTTCGCTGCCTTCATGAATGATTACTGTCTTAGAAGCGAGAGGGACCTTGCTCGTTACGATTTGGGGTTTATGGAACTGCATAGCATCGGCCTCTCCCCGCAGGTAGCGCAGAGCTCCATCTAGTATGGTGAACAGACCTTGGCCTCCAGCATCTACCACCCCTGCGTCCTTGAGCACGGGGAGGATGGTTGGGGTGTTGGCAACCGACTCTGAGGCGGCGCAAACAGCTGTTTCCATAACTGAGGTTACGTCGGCACCGCTTTGGCTTGCCTGGTTTAGGGCGGCTCTGGCGGAGTCTTTAATTACGGTCAGAATAGTGCCTT
>CAYOAR010000128.1:0-2411 GCA_964402105.1 uncultured Dehalococcoidales bacterium | reverse complement strand
CGGGAACAACGATAAAGTCAAAGTAATCACAAACCGAGGCATCGCCGATAAATGAGGCCACTCCTTCCCGACATTTGAGAGGAGCAACACCAAGCATCTGCCCGCTTTCCCTGAGAGTAAGGATTAGGGGGTCATAGCCTGCCCCAAACTGCCGCCACCAAGCACTCATCCAGCCGGGCAGGCTGAAGACGTGAGGCCAGCGCAAGAAAGCGCTCTTATCGCGATACAGGGCTTCCAGCCCAGCTAAGCCGTCCGGAATCGCACTGCTCAAACGACCCAACCATCAAGCACCAAGGATAAAATCAACCAGAGACTTCGCTTTTCGGCTGAGAGCCGATGCTTTCCTTAAAATTGATAAAGTTCAACAAGGTATCCCGGCCAATCACCCCCAACAGACGGCCGTCCTCCATCACGGGCAAACAGCTCACGTTCTGCTCGGTCAAGATCGCCATGGCCGCAGCCAAGCTGTCACTTGGGCGAACGGTCTTTACCCGGTCCATCGGTTTCATAATCCGATCCACCGTGCGGCTGGCTCTATCCGAAACAGGTACGTTTTTTATTTCTTGCGCGGTTATTACCCCCTTTGGGCAGGCGTCCGCTGAAACAACAAAGCAAAGCTTACCCACAGTAAGCACGTTGCTGCTGATAAGCTCGTCAACTTTCATTCCAAGAAGTACCTGGGTATAGTCGCTGGTCATAACCTCTCTTGCAACATGCCCCTGAAGTGCCTGTTGCAGCACCAGCTGCTGGTAGCTTCCGGAGGCAGCACCGTACAGGAACCAGCCGACAAAAGCGAACCACAGCCCGTTAAAGCCATAAGACGTAAAGATAGCCAGATAGATACCGCCAATAATAAAGAGGGCAGCGAAGACTTTGCCGATAATTGAGGCGATTCGGGTCGAGCGGCGAAGGTTATGGGTGCGCCACCAAATAACGGAGCGCAGTACGCGCCCGCCGTCCATGGGAAAGGCAGGAATGAGATTAAAAACCCCCAGCATTAGGTTGACCCAGCCAAGCCAGCTCGCAACAACTATTACAATCGCCGCCCCAGGCGGTAATAGGTAATAGATGCCCCAAAGCACCCCGCCAAGAACGATGCTGGCAATAGGCCCGGCGATGGCCACGCGAAACTCCACCCCGGGCTCGCGAGGTTCTTCGGCAATTTGGGCAACCCCGCCAAATACAAACAGGGTGATAGCCTTAACAGGGATCTTGTTCCTGATGGCAATCAGGCTGTGCATAAACTCATGGAGCAGCACCGAAGCAAAGAATAATAAGCTCGCGATGACCGCAGCTGCAACCCGCACCGCAAGCCCCCAATCAAGGGGGAAACTCGTCACTAGCGACCAGCTCATCAAGGACAGGATGATAAACCAAGAAAGGTGAATTCTTATTGAAATGCCAAAAACCCGGCCGATGGAAATTCCTTCACCGGTCATGACGCCTCCTAACATAGACCCCAAAACCCGCCCCAAACAAAACGAGGGAGAGCCCCACCGCCGCACCGCTACTTGGAGTTTATTATTATGCCGCCGCCCTGTCAATCAGATCCTACCGGAAATGACAAGGAGAGTGCCGCGGCATTGCTGCTGCCATTAACCGCAGTAAAAGCCGCATCGCTTCCGCCACTCGAGAGAGGCGGCCCTCCGACATCCGCCTTGCCGCAAAAAGCGGGGCAGCTTTTGACTATTGTCTTCGCCCCCACTAAGATAGGCTAAGAATATAACGAACCGCGGGCATTGGCAGCCGGGTTTTAGATACCAGAGGACTCACAGCGCATGAACCCCAACTCCCGTTCCCGCCTTCTTAGCGAAGCCGCATCCAGTCGCTTGAAGCCCGGCATCTGGCTTATAGCTGCCATCGGCTTTCTGAACTCGGCAGCATTCTCTATAAGCCTGCCTTTCATCGCTTTATATCTCCACGACGACCGGCACATGTCCATGACTGCCGTGGGGCTGATAATCCTCGGCAGCGGCATCGCATCGGCCTTAGTGCAGCTTTATGCGGGAGCCTTGTCAGACCGCCTAGGCCGCCGTCCGCTCCTCATCACCAGCGTTGTTGCCAGCACCGTCCTGTACATCGGCCTTGCCCTTCTCGTAGCTACGGCGGCGCCCATCTGGCTCATCGTCACCCTCTACACCCTCGTGCGCTGCAGCCTGATGATGCAGCGCCCCGCCATTCAGGCTATGGTCGTGGACATAAGCCCCCGCGAACAGCTGGTCGAGGCCAACGGCATCCTGCGCATCGGGCAAAACCTAGGCTGGGCATTTGGTCCGGCCATCGGCAGCTACCTCTTGATGTCTTTCTCCTACTCATGGCTTTTTTTAGTGGCAGCTTTAATCAGCTTCGCCTTTGTATTTTTTGTTTTTTCCTCCGTCAAAGAAACGCGGCAGGGGAACGAGGAAAAGATC
>CAYOAR010000127.1:0-5969 GCA_964402105.1 uncultured Dehalococcoidales bacterium | reverse complement strand
GGCGCCATCCGCGCCGGTAACGCCGTTGGCTACAGTGAGAGCGGTGGTTCCCGTAAAATTAACGGTGTTGGATGATCCGCTGTCAGTGCTCCAGCCGTTGAAAGTATAGCCCGGGCGCGTTGGTATCTGCGGGGCTGCACTGGGCAGATCTGCCCCCAGAGTCGTGCCGTAATTTCTGTTCAGGGTGGTAACGCTACCATTTGTGGCGTCTGCGGCATTTTTATTGAATGTTATCGTTACGCTCTTAGGTGTCCACTTGGCGTAGAGATTAATTGCCCCCTCAGTTGTGATGGTGTCAGCTGCAAAGTTCCATCCCGTACCTGCAGTGCCCGCTTGCGTGGTGAACCACCCGCTAAAAGTATATCCGGTGCGAGTCGGTGCGGTGGGATCGGTTAGCAACTCGTCAAATTTCTTATCATTATTGACGTTTTCCCCAGGTATATAGTGCGTAGTGTCGGATGCATCGTAGTTACGCCAGAAGTTTACCGTAACACTTTTGGGCTCCCACCCAGCATAAAGCGTCAATGTACTGCCATCAGCACTGGGGCTGGTCACTGTATCTACGCTGAAATTCCACGCATTTACGCCAGAATTGGCCTTGCCTTGGGTGTCATACCAGCCCGTAAAATTATATCCGGTGCGGGTAGGACTGCCGGGGCTCACGTATGCCGGCGTGCCGCTTGCACCCTCGCCGATCTTGCCTCCAAACAGAGCTGTCGTGCTGCCGGCGGCAGGGGTGAATGAGCCCGCATTGGTTGAACCGATGCTGCCTGTCTGTGAAGCATCATTTAGATTATACGCAACATTAATCGTATTCCTTGTCCATTTGGCATAAAGCACCAATTTGCTTACGCCGACTGGGAATTGGAACAAGCTCCCGGCAGCATACGCACTGCCAGTGCACGCAGGATTATCATACCAGCCGGCAAAGGTATAGCCCGTCAAAGTAGGCGCAGGCGTACTATTGCTGACATACAAGCTGTCATGGCCTATGCCGGGTGTAGTCGCCATCCCGCGGATTGCCCCGTTGGTTGCAGGGATATTGGACGCATCATCGAGATGAGGGGTTGCCGGTAAATTTGCATCATAACGGATAGCGATGGCTTCGGTCGAAAAACCTGCAATGGCACTATTGAGGTTATCAGGCGCACCTCCAACCACAGTGTAAGAGTAGCGGAACTGGTTAAAGGCTGTTTGGTCAGCCAGATCCGGGACATGGAAAGTAAGCTCAACATTAACGCTTGCACCGGGAGCAAGCGACATCGTGCCGAAACTAACAAATATTGCCTTTGTTGCTGCGCCTGGGTTTATCGTTGTCCAGCCGGTCGTACTAAAGCTGGTTAAACCAGGATTATCTCCGCCATGAGCACCATACGTGAGAAGTGTTTGTGTCGTAGCATAGTATACCGTTGCAGTGGCGCTTGGAGTCACGCTCACAAAAGAGATGCTCCCCGTTGAGCCCAGCGGATCACCGTCATACGGCAGAATATCGTATAAGCGGATATTATTAACCGTCGAGTTGCCGTTATTGGTAAGAGTAAGACGCATCTTTACATCTTCGCCTCGGTCAGCCGGAAGCACCTGCGCCTCGACAAAAAGCCCCCCGGTCTGACTGGTTTTAACAGAGGTAGTTGCGATAAAGTCGGTTTTAGCCAATACGGTGAGAGGAGTGTTGCCCAAGGTAGACGTGTAGTATTTATCGTTCGTAGCAAAACCCATTCTGCCTTGAGCCGCACTCGGAGTGCCAACTGTTGTTGTGGTATAGTAGTTAAAAAAGTTTTGGGAATCCAATATACTCACAATCACCGCAGGCAATGGGTATTCGGCGGGTGGGGCGGTGCTAGAAACCAAGAATTCGACGGGGATAGTGAACACTGGAACGGCTGTGCCAGTACGTAATCGTGCGCTGTAGCCCACGACTTGGAAACTGTAGTAGTTATAGTTAGTATCGGATCCGGTCAATGTTACTACTACATCGGCATAAGTTGTGCCGTCCATATCCAATAAAGCGTTGGTCATCGTTATTGAGCTGCCAACCGATGCCCCCTCTAGGCCTCTTAGTTCCATTACCGATGGTACACGTACAACTAGGCGCGGATTAACCCATAAACCCCTTGCTACAAGGCTGTTATTCATTCCCTGCAATACATATGGCACGTACTCACCGGGCAAGACCCCTGATGAATTGCTTGATACGATGTTTGCTGTTGCTCCGGGTATATTTCCAAAGGTATGGGCATAGGTACTACCCTGAAAAAGCTTGCCGCGATAAGAGGCATAGTCAGGATTGGAATCATAGTCTGCCGGATATCCGGTTATGCGCAAAGACTCAGGTAAATCATCGTAGTACATGCGCCATGCCAGACTAGCTCTGTAGTACGATGGAACCGGTGAGCCATCGGGAAAAGTAAGATCGTCCCACGAATGTACCCTATAGCCAATGGCAAAGCCATTCCCGGGTAATAGCTTGCCCTCAGTACTGCCATCCCCCATAGCCGTGACAACGACCATGTTGATGTACTCGTTCGAGCCAAGCATGGCTGACAGGGTAGCGTAGCTAAAAGCCAAGGAAGCAGAGCCATTGGTTGGGCTAGTGGGGGCTAGGGTGCCGCCGGAAACGATACGCGTAGCATTGGTAAGCGCATTCTTAATTTCAAACTCGACCTTCCAGTGCGTCCAAGCTGGAATATTCGATGCATCGGACACGTCGCGTATAGCATAAACAGTGATGTTGTTAAAATTGACCACCCGCACCAGCTCGGTCTGATAAAGCTCATATCTTACGCCAGTTATGGGCTCTGTACCGATGTTTTTATTTGTCCCAGAATGTGCAAATGATGTATAGCTAAGAGTAGTTGTATTAGCCGAAGACGCTCCGTTTGCAACATCGCAAAAACTCGGGTTGTCGCTACTGCTCGTATCATGCCTTGCGCTCGTATAGAGATTCCATGCCCGTGAGTCAACTTTCACATAGGTGAGAGTACGGCTACTTGCCACAGGAGCAGCGTTGATTTTTTTGGTGTCCGAACCAATTACGAAATTCCACGTATCACCAACATTACCCAGTGCTGGAACCGGAATGAATGTTGTGTCATGCTGGGAAAAAGTGTTGTTTACATTCCCAGAATAAGTCGGGTAATTCCAGTCAGTACTTGTTGGCACAACACTGGTGATATCCTTATAATATCTGTCGTAACCAGAGCCTTTATAGTTGATTATCGGTGACGGACCCTCTGGCAAACTGCTGCCGTTATAGAAACTTAACCCTGACGATACAACAATGGTGCCGGTAGGAACATCAACGTAGTAAATATTGTTGTAACTTAAATCCCAATGGGACATGTTGTAGTTGGAGTAATTGGGTCTTACTCGTATCGTAATTGAGCCTCCGGGATATTGGGCAGGATTGCTAGGGGTGAATGCTGACGTATTCGAGTACGTAATCTCGTTTGTGGCCCCCCCCTTCACCACCGCAGGGGCAGCAATTTGAGCCTGCCCCACACTTGTTCCGGCGCTCGGCTGTACATTCCAAAGCACAGTGCCGGGGGGTATTTGAGAAAGGTAGTCATCTTCAAAATCAAACCGCAGCGGTATCATGAAAGTGCCGGCGGTAGCACCCTCGGCCTTGCTCTTGAGGTTAATTGTTATCTTGTCGCTATCAATAGTGTAGTCTTTTACGACGTTAATGCCCGAAAAGTCATACGTTGTCTTGGGTATGAAGAACGGCTTGAGGGTGCTACTCGTACCGCAGGTATCAAAATTAGGGTGAGTAGTGCTGTTAGGGGTATAGTTTAGAGGCAGCACAATATACCCGCCGTCGTCATAGCTATCGCTTAGGGTAACGGTTATGGCTATCGTCAGTTCGCTCGGGCCAATGCCGTCTGTCGGATTAATGTATGTCTGGAAAATACTGGGCGATGCCGTGACGCTCAAAGCCGTTATGTCATCACTTGGAATCGAACCAGCCTTTAACCATATAGGCAAGCCTATGATCGGTGAAGCCATAATCACCGCAGCTAGTACTAGCAGTGGAATTACTTTTACTTTTCGTGCTATTCCAATCATCGTTTTCCCCAGATGAGATATCTGCATATACTACTTTTTTCCTTTCTTTGCTACGAAAGCCTACCTTTCGCTAGGTCGTTTATTTATATCACAGCTCAATATTTGTTGCAAATAATGTGACTAGTGTTGCAATATACGCACGCCAACCTCAATGGTTTATATGGTTATTGCAGCAACCCATTTTGCACAACAGCCTGTCGCTTGATAGTGGCAAGAAAAATATATCAATCAATTTTCGGCAGCGATGTCACTCTCTACCAGTATAGATAGTGACGGAGGTGGTAGCGTTGTTGGGTTTGTTTAAAGCTGCGTTACCAACATCTGTCATTTATAGTTGCGGTGACATCGGCGGCACATGCTCCGCCACCAATGGGTATTGCCCATCTGTTGTATGCGGTGATATTGAAAGTCTGCTCCCATTTGGTGTGAAAAGCGGTGAAGAGTGAGTCAGCTTATCGGTGCTTAAAATGATCGGAGTGGGGAATTGGTGCACCATACACTAAAAGTTACCTTATTCTCTTATATATCGTCTTTTATATAAAAAACAAGAAAGGCATCATTTGGATGCCTTTCTTGTTTTTCCCCACCTAATGCTCTTAGAGCGTCATTTTAGGAAACTAAAGCCGATACTAACCAGTACCGATGCAATCACAGACCCTAGGAAAGCCATGACAATGGTGGTCGTAAGCTCCCGCGAGGTCAAGATGCGTTTTATAAGTTGGCGCAAATTAGCCTCATTGCGAAGAGCCTCTTCGGCTTTCTCCTGTGCCTGGCGCGCAGCATCGTGAGCTGCCGCAATGGCAGCGGCGCTGGCATCCTCAGCCCGGCGTGCCGCTTTCTCGGCGGCAATTTTGGCCTCGGCTGCTCTGGCAGCAGCGCCTTCACCCACGGCCTTTGCAGCATCAGCTGCATCCTTGGCCCGCTGGGCTACATCTTCGGCACGACGAGCGGCAGCCTCGGCTGACTTACTGGATGCCTCCGCTGCTTCCCGCGCAATTCGGATGGCCTCCTCAGCCTCTCTAGCTGCCCTGGCGGCAGCCTCCCTAGCTGCCGCCTCGGCTCCTTTTCTTGCCTCAGCGGCAGCGGCCACTGCCGCCAAGCGAGCCTCTTCAGCCGCCCGGCGAGCGTTCTCTGCCGCCTCTCTGGCAAATCTAATGGCCTCATCCGATGCCGCTAATGCTTGAGCAGCAGCTGCTTGGGCTGCGGTTTCGGCCCCTTTCCGGGCCTCAGCGGCAGCAACCTCAGCGGCAATACGAGCCTCCTCGGCAGCACGTCTGGCGGCTTCCTCAGCCTCCTTGGCAAATCTTATAGCTTCCTCAGATGCCGCCGCAGCTTGGGCAGCGGCTGCTTGTGCGGCTTTTGCGGCATCTTTCCGAGCAGCCTCAGCCTCAGCCTTAGCTACTTTCTTTGCTTCCTCGGCAGCCTCTTTGGCTTGCTTGATAGCTTTCTCCGCTTCCTTGGCGGCCATGGCTGCTGCCGCAAGTGATGCCGCCTCGGCTTTATCACGAGCTTCCTCAGCTACCCGAGTGGCAGCGCGTACGGCTTCATCAGCCTGCTTAGATGCCTTGGCCGCGGCCTCCATCGCCGCGCTCTGTGCGGCATCGGTCGCAGTCTTGGATGCCCCGGCTGCGGTGCGGGCAGCTTCCTCAGCGGCCCGAGCCATTTCCTCAGCCATGTTTACCAGCTGGTGCAAAGCTTGGGTGGCTGCCTTGATAGCCTCATCTCCGGCCAGATTCACCGCCTCGCCGCGGCGGAATATCTTATCGGCAACGGTATAGCCCTTTGCGGCTGCTTTCTTAGCCTCGCTGCCAGCTTCTTCCACACGGGCGGCGATGTCACCGCTCACGCCCGCAGATACTTCTATCGCTTCGTTACCGGCAATGTCAGCAAGTGCCGCATAGCGG
>CAYOAR010000126.1:0-1717 GCA_964402105.1 uncultured Dehalococcoidales bacterium | reverse complement strand
TGGGCCAAGCACTTCTTTGGCACCTTTTATGGCAGGTGATACCTTATTAACTAGACCTGGAGTTGGGGGCACCACACCGCCAGGGAAAGCCGAACCAAATCGCGCAGAACTAAGTGCATCCATCTTAGCAATCACTGCATTTGCACCCGCAGTAGCCCCAACCGCTGCTAGGTCTGCACCGGTCAAGGCCGCATTCCCAATAGTTACCCTTGAGCTATATGGGTCTCTTTCGTAATTATTAAGATATACTGATGCGCCAGACGAGACTATCTCGGCAACCGGATTAGGAATAAACCCAAGCGCATCTGCACCGGCAGTCTTGGCATATTCGCCTTCCCTAGCAAGAAATTGCTTGTCGGCAGCGTAATACGCACCAATAGCCTGACTTTGCGCTGTCAATGCACTGTTATAATCAGCCTTGGCGGTTGCTACTATACCTCTTAAAGTATCGCATAATTTTTTTTGCTCTGGCGTCTCAGGCCTCGGCGGTGGATTTCCGTTGCCCGAGCTATTATCACTATCATCGCCACTGTTGCCACCGTCAGAATCGCCCAAATTTTCTCCAGATGCTCCATCACATACCATACCATAAATTGGCTGGGATTGCCGCTGGGTAAGTGTATAGTGCCCTTGTGTATCCCAACTAAAGCTACTAGGATAATCTATATAACCGATGATGTCATAACGGCATGCCAGCCCCAAGACATCTAGAAGGTCGATTGGGTTGTTCCCGACAAAGGCATATACATTCAACCCGCCAAATTCCTCAATGGGGTCTCGTGACACCCAACGCCCAAGTCTGGGGTTGTAATATCTCCTGCCGTAATAAACCAAGCCTGTTTCCAAATCCGTATATCTTGTCGACCAGCGGAATGGATTTGTTTTTGCATAATCGCCTTCCGAGCGGAGCAATTCGCCGAAGGGGCTGTATTCGTATTTGGCGGCTGCGGTGCCGTTCTTTTCGAACAGGCCTGCTACGTTGCCGTTGCCGTCGATGGCGGGATAGTAGGTTTTGCTGGTGGTGGCATCGGCTATCATTAGCAGGGCTCCCGCGCCGGCGGTGGCGGTCAGGCTGCCGGTGATGTCCAATCCCCAGAAATACGCAGAGGTCAGAGAACAAAAGGCAGAGGACAGATCATACTCAGCGATTAGATTCCAGCCTTGGTAGACGAATCTTGTTGTTTTTGAGGGCAGCCAGTAGCCTGTGGGACTCCCGCTCCATGTATAAACAGTTTTTCCCACGCGACGTCTGAGGTAATCGTAGGTGAACATTAGTTTGCGGGGCTGCGGCTCGCCGGGGACGGTGGAGAGCAGGTCGTTCAACGCGCCGTGCGTTTCCATGCTGATGAGCTGGTTGAGGGCGTCGTAGGTGTAATCCCAGAGGCCGTCGGATGTCAGGTTTCCGTCGGCGTCGTGCGTCATGGTTTCGTGCGCGGGGGGCTGGAAGGCGGTGCGGGTGAGCTTGGTGAAGGCGTCGGCGCCGTTTGCCGCCGCGCCTGCGTTGCCGAAGATGAGCGTCAACTCGGTCTTGGCGGCGGAGTTGTCATTATTGAGCATGGCTTCGATGCTCCAGAATCGGCCCGCCGAGGCGGAGTTGGTGCTGGTCGTGCCGCCAACGGCGAGCGCCAGAGTCCTTTCCCTGCCCGTGCCCGACAGGTGCGAGGCGTGGTTTTCCTTGGTCACGATTTGGTTGAGGGCGTTGGTGGTGTAGTGCTCC
>CAYOAR010000125.1:0-4553 GCA_964402105.1 uncultured Dehalococcoidales bacterium | reverse complement strand
GAGAAAGAGAGATGGCCACTGTAGCATTAACTTTAATGCCATTCTCTTCTAGGCGATGAATAACACTGTAGCATGGCACGCCTTCGGTGTTGATCTGAGGGATTTTAACAACAATATTGTTCTCCCACGAAGCAAGTTCTTTGCCTTGTAGATACATTTCCTCGGGATTGTTGCTGACGACCTCAACACTCAACGGCAGGGGGGTGATAAGCGAGGCGAGCCGGTGTATGCCATCTCTCAAATTTAGTATGCCATCTTTGTGCATGATGGAGGGGTTAGTGGTAACCCCATCTATCAGGCCTGAGTTGAGCCATTTTTCTATCTCAGTTGTATTCGCTGAATCCAGAAATATTTTCATGACACTCCTTTTGCTACGCGCCAGTTGGTTTGCGTTTCATGCTGTTTCAAGGCGATACACCTAGTCGACTTTGTTCTTGTTTTGGTATTAGCCTGATTGTGTTTCGTCTGGATATTGCCTACCTGAGGTTATGGGCGGAAGTTCAGTGTCAAAGAACTAGAAGATAGCTCACGGCGCACTAGATGGCACTTTATAAAAAACGATATTCGGTCCCACTTTGTTTTAATATAGCGTTCGCCATGTGTTTAGATTTGATCTTGCTATCGACTGTAATATTACGATTGGTGATAGGGCAATACCATATGTCATGATCACCCTTCCCGTGTCGGACGAATCGGCAACCATTTTCAATCAAAATATTGCGTACAGCCTTTTCATACCGGCCATTATGATACCAATGCGACTTCGACTCGCTTTGCTTCAAAAGACAGATTAACAGGCCCAACATATCCACAATTCAGTTCGAGCATTTCCGGTGCGGCTTTACGTACACGCTCAATGAGAGTGTCGAATGATGATGATTCTAAAAGAAGTCCCGGGGTGTCATCGCTCTCGGTAATCCACACGTTTGCCTTATTATCCCAAACCAATCTGACGACGCATTTCATTGCCATCAGCCTCCAAATCAAAAATGTTTACATAATGCCAATATCAAGGCCAAGCATCCTAGTATAGTGCAAGTCTGTTCGTGCATTCAAGCAGTAATTTCATCATGTGCCCTAGGGTGATGCGCCATGGAAACAGCGAGCAGTTGTACTTTCCTTTGGCAAAACAAATAAAGTAGATTAAGCATCAAAACAACAGATGATGGGAGGATGCGATGGCCTATTTATGTGTAATCGGATAACAAGCCCCATGTAGATGACAGACGGAACAAGCTGCTTTCTCGGACCCTAATCAAAGTACAACGGCCAAAAACGCTCGATGGGTGTCGCCGCAATACGGTCGGCAAGCTTTTGCCGTGCATCTTGCTCCGATGTACCTCCGAGATTGCAAAGATAGGGAAAAGCATTTTCTCTAAGATACCTTGTGGCAT
Source organism: uncultured Dehalococcoidales bacterium (assembly GCA_964402105.1). GTDB lineage: Bacteria > Chloroflexota > Dehalococcoidia > Dehalococcoidales > UBA1222 > WRNP01. Next base: position 3,159 of record CAYOAR010000125.1, on the reverse strand, counting down.
TCAAATTCTCGCGTGCGTAGCTATTCACATAAAGATAGGCGGTAGAGGGGCTATATTCCAAGCGCGGATGGTTGTCGGTATTAAGTGCCCCGCTACCGGCGTAGCTTCGCAAGCCATCCTCCCCCAGTAGCAAGCACGCCAAAAAGTCGTATGCATTGTTTATACCCATAGGCAACAATTCTTGCTGGATTTCCGGCCGAGACAAAACACCTTGCATACGTTCGAGATCTATGCTTAGTACCTGTTGGGTGCCAACCAATAAATAATAATGGCGCGTGAGCGAATACCATAATGTGGCGTGCGGGAAGACGTCTTGAAACGTGCGAGCGACCATCTTAACATCGGCCTCAGACATAAGATGATAAGGTAGCCATGCCACTACCAACCCGTCTTCGGAAAGACGATTTTTGCATGACTGATAGAACTCAGTTGAGTAAAGGCTGCCGCTGCCGGCGCTCTTTGGAGAGGTGGCGTCTACTGAGATAATATCATATACCCGGTCGGTGAGTAGCAAGTAGTTGCGGCCGTCGCCGGAGATGATGTTTACCGCCGGGTTGTCCATGACGCCGTGATTAACGGCAGGGATATGACGGGCAGCCTCAATCACATCAGGCACGAGTTCTACCACATCGAGCCGGCTGGGGTCATAAAGGGTTGCTGCCCAAGTGGAGCCGCCTGCTCCGAAACCAATGATGGCAATATTCGGATTGTCCACTGTACTTAGCAGTAGCGGGAAATGGCCTAGGCTCTTTTGGGCATCCATGTGGCGCGTGGTCATGCCTGCCACTGGGAAGCCGTCGATACTGAGGGTACGGGCGGTAAAGATATCTTGGTATACCTTGACTGTAGCTGCCGCACCCTCTTTGTAATATATGATATAGTGCAGTCGTTCGCGTTCTACTGCTGAGGAAAAAATGGCGTTGCTGTGAGAAAGCAGTAACGTAAAAGTTACGATAAACGGCACAGATACGACTGCCGCTGCCTTAATTCTGTTGGCATAGGTTTTAAAGTTCTCGCTGAAGATAAGGACTAACCCTACAATTGCGCTGATGCATGATACAAGCATGACGCTGCCGTAGATGCCCAGAAACGGCAAGAGGATCAGGCCGGCGGCAAAGGCACCGATAACTCCTCCTAGCGTATTGGCGCTGTATACTCTGCCTACTGCGTTGCCTATTGCACCTGCATTTCGAGCATAGAGACGTATGGCCATTGGCACAGTCATGCCCAAAAGGATGGTGGGCAAAAGCATAACAGACAGTGAGCGGGCAAGGCGAATGAGCGTCCAAAGCAACTGGTTATCAGTAGGATAGACGCTTGACCCAGCACCGATGTTCGCGCCCATATTAGCGAACAAGGGGATAGAAAGTATTGCCAAAATACCGATAGCCACCTCAAGTGCTCCAAAAACGAACAACAGGCGCTGCCCGCGGTCGAGCCAGCGGGAGATTAACAGGCTACCCAGCGCTATGCCCAGTAAGAAAGCAGTTAACATAGTGGAGAAGGCTTGGGCTGTGTTGTCCAAGATATAGACTAACGCCCGCGTCCATAGCACCTCCAGGGCAAGAGAACAGAAGCCGGAGATGCCGATAGCCCACAGGACGAGACGTGTGTGTCGCAGAGAATAAGACGTTTCCTCGGTATTTGCGGCGGGTGCATCGCTGGCGTGATCATTTTGGAGTGGCTGCGGCGTCTTTTCAGCTTGTCTGTTCATGATAAACGCCGACAAGGCGATGAGGATGCCGATTGCTCCCGCAAGATAGGCAGCTTCCTTAACACCGAAGAAATAAATGAGGAAAAAGCCGGTAATGGCTGTGCCCACGGCAGCCCCTAAGGTGTTGATGAAATAAAGCTGGCTTATACGCTTGCCGAGCTCTTCGGAGCGCTTGACCAGAAAGCGGCTGATGATGGGTAGGGTCCCCCCCATTAGAAACGTCGGAACCAGAAGGGCCACAAAAGAAAGTACGAGCCGGATGAAGCCCAGCCATGTGAAATCAGTTGTCACATGACGATAAATGAAAACATAGACGCTGTCTAAGCCGGCGAAGACGATTGGCATGAGGAAGGCGGAAATAGCGACACCCAACTCAAGTATGCCATAGAGCCTGAGCGGGCGGCGAACCTTGCCAGCGAGGCGGCCAAAATAATAACTACCTAGTCCCATACCGGCCATAAATGAGGCTAGGGTTGTGGCTGCGGCAAGTGACGTCACTCCAAATACCAAGCTTAGCATTTTGAGCCACACAACTTCTAAGACTAGGGCGCACGCACCGGAAAAGAAGAAAATGAGGAAAATCGCAGGGAGCAGACGCCCCTCAGTATATGCGTGGGTGCCAATTACCGGTTTCTTAAGGCTCATGGGTAGTATTATGACCTCCCATATCGATAAAATCAATTTGGCAGGATCGTTCTATCGGAATATATCCTGCCCAATACTTCGTGAGAAGCGATGTCGGATGAGCTAGGCAATACTACCGAAACAGGATAAACTATGCCTATAATGAGTTTCGGTGACTTTCTTTCGGTTTTCTTCATCGCACTTGGACTTGCGGCGGACTGCTTTGCAGTTGCCATTTGCGGCAGCCTTAATGCTCGCCTGCGGGTTGCCCAAATCATGCGTGCGGCTTTTTCTTTTGGCTTTTTTCAAGCTTTTATGTGTTTCTTGGGATGGCTGGTTGGCACTGTCGTACTCGATATAATCTCAAGCTATGACCACTGGGTGGCCTTCGGTTTGCTTGCGGTAATCGGCGGTCGTATGGTATGGGGGGCGCTTCGCGCTGAAGAAGAATCTCGCCCTAATGTGGCTCAGGGTTGGCAGCTATTCATATTGTCATTGGCAACCAGTATTGACTCTTTGGCAGTTGGGCTTAGTTTTGGGGTGCTTCAGATCGGCATCGGTGCTGCCTCCGGCATTATTGGAACCACCACGTTCATAATTGCGCTTTTAGGTTTTTACCTCGGACGCCGTATAGGCGGGTTTGTTGGCCGGCGAGCGGAAACGATTGGCGGAGTTGTTTTGATTATTATTGGGCTGCGAATACTCCTCACCCACCTACTTTGACTTAATAGTGGCTACTTACATCAGTGTAATGGCACCTATGCGCCTAAGAAATCACAGTTTTATTTGGGCGGTAGAATAGCAGCATGTCAGTGTAATGT
>CAYOAR010000124.1:0-6500 GCA_964402105.1 uncultured Dehalococcoidales bacterium | reverse complement strand
CCCCGGTGAGATTTGCAGTAATTAGATTGATGTGGCAATTTAAGCCTTTCAACAAATGTGCCAACTGGCGAGCCTGTTCTGGGCTATCGTTCACACCAGCGAACAAGCAGTACTCGAACGTTACCCGCCTTCCGCTTGCTTTTACATATTCAGCGCAAGCTGGAATAAGTCTACCCAGTGGATATTTACGATTTATGGGTACCAGTTCATCGCGAAGCGCGTTATCGGCGGCATGGAGCGAAACCGCTAACCCCAGTTGTAGTTTTTCTTTGCCCAATTTTTCAATTCCAGGCACATGCCCCGCGGTTGAGATGGTAATGCTTCGCGCACCTCTCCCAAAGCCCCATGGTGCATTCAGATGCTCTGCTGCCAATAGTACATCCCGGTAATTGACCATTGGCTCCCCCATGCCCATAAATACAATATTGCCAATGGCCTCATTGTCTGCTAACTGCTTGGCATAATACAACACCTGATCACAAATCTCGGATACCCCCAGATTTCGTTCGTAGCCGTATTGCCCAGAGGCACAGAAAGGGCAGCCGATGGCACAACCAACCTGAGAAGAAATACAAATGGTAAACTGCCCTTTCGATGAAGGTATCAAAGCTGTTTCGATACTGCGCCCATCCCATAATTCCAGTAATGCCTTCCGTGTACCATCGCGAGACTCTTGTATTTCTATTTCTGTTACACTTGATAAAGTAATTCTCGCAGACAAATTTTCGCGTAGTACTTTAGGCAAATCTGTCATGTCATCAAAGGATTTCGCCCTCTTTTGATACACCCAGGCCAGCAGTGACTTAGCGCGCCAAGCAGGTTCGCCCAGCGAGACTAAAAGCTCTTTGGCTTGTTCAATATTTAATTCGGTAAGAAATATAGGTCTTTCAGGCATATTATGTCGCTCTTTATCTGACATATCATTTATATTCAAGTGCTGGCTCCGACAGGTTTAGCCGTATCCAGACACTAATTGGGATTATATCAAAAGTATCTTTCAATTGTTAATATTCAGTTCGTTCCGCATAGCGCTAGCACTACATGCAAAGATTCGTGATGCTATACTATTCATAGCAAGTTATCTAAGAAAGACTCATGTCTAAACCTCGAACCTTTCAAACGCCGGCTATCATTATTAAAAAGACTCGCTTGGGCGAAGCGGATGTCATTTTCACTATGTACACACCACACCTCGGTAAAATTCAAGGTATCGCCAAATCAGTACGGAAAACAGCAAGCCGAATGGCGGGGCATCTTGAGCTCCTTACTTACTCTCAGGTAACATTGGCACGCGGTAAAAACCTTGACGTCATCATCGGTAGCCAAACCATAAACTCGTTTCTGCCTCTTAAGAGCGACCTTGAAATGATTTCTTGTGGTCTCTATATGCTAGAACTGGTAACCCAGGTCACCCCAGATGATACTCCAGATCCCGCCCTGTTTGACCTTTTGGTCACATCTCTTGAACGACTTGCTCGCGGCGCTGACCGTCAAATGCTTCTACGCTACTATGAGCTCAAGCTACTTCGCCACACTGGCTACCATCCTGAGCTTTCTAGGTGCGTCGCTTGTCGCATGCCGCATGAGAGTGGCAACCCGGCCCTCTTTTCTATAAGCGCAGGCGGACTCGTCTGCACAAGTTGTAATCAAGTTAAGTATTATGGTACCTGCAAGCTCTTGCCAGACACCATGCATTTTTTGAGCCTGTTGCAGTCGGCTGAGTGGCAGGATGTCAATCCAGTGATGATTAGCGACATTTCACTGCGCGAAGCAGAAAGACTAATGCAACACTATTTCCGCTTTATATTGGAACGTGATATTCGTTCATCTGCTTGGCTTGGTATCATCAGGTGATCGTTATAACATCGTCTGATATCCCCGATATTATAACTAAGGTAATGGTGGAGTGAAATTGATTAATAACACAGTAGGCAACAAAATCAAAACGCAAGATACAGAGGCATACCAAACGTTGATGTCAATACTGAAAGAGCCGCACCTCTATACCGGTAGGTCACGGTTTGACTATGTGGATTTTCTTTTTCAAGGATATTGTAAAGGGCGAAAAATAAATATTGATTTTCTCCCAGATTCTGAACTCCAATATTGGTTGTTGCACACACAATCGGCATCTATTCACAGTTTAGAGTTAAACGGTCGTGCATTATTTTATCGATGTTTCGGCTTAGGAAGTTTTGCTTTCGTAAATTATATTTCGTTCCTTGGCACACCGTTACCATTATCTTTAGGCTCATGGGTTAGTGAAGCTATTTATTGGTACGAGCAAAGATACAAACTGGTTCGTCACGACTGTGAAGACGACGCGCCGCCAGACTGTTCTCAAAAAACAGCTCAATCAGTTCGTCTTATCATCCAAGAAATGATTAGCCAAACTGGCACGCTACATGACGACATAATTATTTATATCCGTAAAGAGTGCTTATTTACTCAAGTTCGGTTCATGTTTTATGTAAATAATGAATGGAAAGACGATACCCAAATAATTTCTAAGCCCGAATACCATGGTCATTTAATAGCAATTCATGCATATGCTAGGAATTCTTCCGTTGACAACTTGCGAAATCTTGGATATCAAGTATTTGGCAACACTGATTACGATGATAGCGCTCTTCCGCTTCATGATTCACTCATTAATAAGACAACTTTATCACAACATTTCACCCATTGGAAATATAGTCTTCTAGATTCCTATGGTGTTATTTAATATTCCAATATACATTCTTTACTATCAGCCACAAATTACATATAATAGCCTCAAACTATGTCAACTTCAGAACGTATCCCCCAGCCAAGGCTAGTCAAGCTCCAAAGCCTAAAAAATCGGGGCGTAGATCCCTATCCAGCTCGTTTCCAACGTACTCAAACCAACTCCAACGCTGTAGCACTCCTTGTAAATCAAGAAGAGTCCCAATCCCCGCCAGTAGAAGTCACGGTTGCCGGGAGGATTACAGCCATACGCGGTATGGGCAAGCTTGCTTTCATCGATCTTCTCGACAGCTCGGGCAAACTACAACTTTATGTCAATAAGTCTAAACTTGAAGAATCATCAGCGGAACTCCTCGGCAACATCGACATCGGTGATTTTCTAGGTGCAACCGGTGTTATGGTGCGCACTCGTACGCTTGAACCAAGCGTAGACGTAAAGACGCTCACCATGTTAGCCAAGTCTCTCTTGCCCTTGCCAGAGAAATGGCATGGTCTGCAGGACACCGAAAAACGCTACCGCCAACGCTATCTTGATCTTATCGCCAACCCTGATGTTCGCGAAGTATTCCGTCGCCGAAGTCGTATTGTTTCCATTTTGCGATGCTTCTTGGATCAGCAAGGCTTTTTGGAGGTAGAAACCCCAATTCTCCAGCCTTCGGCCGGAGGAGCACTCGCTCGCCCTTTTATTACCCACCACAACGCCTTAGACTGCGACTTCTATTTGCGCATCGCACTTGAGTTGCATCTTAAACGCCTTATTGTTGGCGGCTTTGACCGAGTTTACGAAATCGGGCGCGTATTTCGTAACGAAGGCATTGATACCCGCCACAATCCCGAGTTCACCATGCTCGAGGCTTATCAGGCTTACGCTGATTATCGGGATATTATGCGCCTTACCGAAGAAATGATCGGACGCGTCATAAAGGAACTAACCGGTGGCTATACCGTTCCATTCGGTGAGCATATATTAGACTTCACCCCACCGTGGCAGCGTCTCAGCCTCCGTCAGGCTATCATTGATACCTCGGGCATTGACTATGAGGCGTTCCCTGACACCGCCTCGCTCCAATCAGAAATGAGCCGACTTGGGTATGAGTTCGACCCCACTCGTGATCGTGGTCGTCTTATTGATGATCTTCTAGGAACATTCCTTGAACCCAAACTCATCCAGCCAGTATTTCTTACGGATTATCCCATCGATATGTCACCGCTGGCTAAAAACCAGCCCAATAATCCAAGTACTGTTGAGCGCTTTGAGGCTTACGCGGGGTGCATGGAAATCGCCAATGCCTTTTCCGAGCTTAACGACCCACTGGAGCAGGCTCGGCGCTTTGCCGCCCAACTAGAGGGCAGAGCCAATATCTGCCGTACTGGTACCGAGGAAACCGAGGTTATTGACGAAGACTTTCTCATGGCGCTTGAACACGGCATGCCGCCCACCGGCGGGCTCGGCGTGGGCATCGATCGTCTCACTATGTTACTTGCCAGCCAACCTTCTATCAGGGAAGTAGTTCTCTTCCCGGCGTTGAAAGACAAGGAGTAGTCCATGCTTGATCTTAAATATATCCGTGATAATGCAGAGGTGGTGCGCACTGCCATTGCCAGGCGCAAGGACGGTGCTCCTCTGGACGAAATCCTTACTCTTGATGCCGAACGGCGCGAAAAACTAGCCCTTTTGGAGGATAAACGCCGCATCCGAAAAGAACTTTCCCGCACCGCCCAAAAAGATGCTGCTGATGAGGCCCGCCTCCTGCGTGACGACATTAAGTCGCTTGAGGACCGCCTACGCATCATCGACGATAACTTGGGCGAGCTTTTACTACAAGTTCCCAACATCCCACAGCCATCGGTACCGCGCGGAGAAAGCGAGAAAGACAACGTCATTACGCGAAGCTGGGGTGCACCGAAGCACTTTGACTTTCTCGCCAAGCCTCATTGGGAACTTGGCGAACAACTGGACATCATCGATTTTGAGCGTGGGGTAAAGCTTTCCGGCACACGTTTCTACGTTCTAAAGGGGTTGGGGGCTAAGCTGCAGCGCGCCGTCATCGCTCTCATGCTTGATCTTCACACCAGAGAGGCTGGTTATACAGAGGTTTATCTTCCATACCTTGTAAAGCGCGAGGTTATGACCGCATCAGGCAACTTGCCCAAGTTTGCCGACAATCTCTATCGTGAAGATGCCGACGATATGTGGTTCGTGCCGACAGCCGAGGTCCCGCTCACTGGGCTGCACTCCGGTGAGATTTTACCTCCAGGCGCTCTGCCGCTTAACTACGCCGCCTACACTGCCTGTTTTCGGCGTGAGAAGATGTCGGCGGGCAAAGACACACGCGGCATCAAGCGAGGGCATCAGTTTGACAAGGTAGAGCTTTACAAGCTTACTGAGCCTGCGCACTCGAACGATGCACTGGAGGCTATGGTAGCTGATGTGGAGCGGGTTTTGCAGCGTCTGAAGTTACCGTACAGGCTGAAGGCCCTTTGCACCGCCGATTTAGGATTTGCCTCCTCCAAGACATACGATATTGAAGTTTGGGCACCTGGCTGCGGCGAATGGCTGGAAGTATCATCTTGCTCTAATTGTCTTGATTTCCAAGCTCGGCGAGCAGCTATCCGCTATCGTCCCGTCGAAGGAGCGAAAGCTGAGTTTGTGCACACGTTAAACGGTTCGGGGCTAGCCTTGCCCCGCGTAATGATTGCTATAATGGAAAATTATCAGCAGGTTAATGGCACCATCAGTGTCCCTACGGCACTGGAACAATTCATGGGAGTATCGGATATTTCATAATCAATGGGCGATGTTGTGTTTGTTAATACATTTGTTGCACGAGCATAAGCAGCAAGAAGATCTATGAAGATTGTCCTTTCACGCCGGATGAGAGCATTTATCGCCAAATGGGGCGGTCTTGTCTTGGCTGTCATTTTGATCTTGCCGATATCCATTCTCGGCGTGATATATCTGTATGCCAACAGCCGCGTTGAAAACACGGCCAACTGGGTTACCCAAGCCATAAGTATATCAAGCATTGATGGCGTAGGGCTGGCGCCCGAAACCACATCCGTTGTCGTCTACCGTCTCACTCTCGCCGTAGATAACAGCACTGCCGATGCCGCCCAGATACGCATAACTAACGCCAAACTGATGCTTGATGGCACTGTTTTCGCCATTAATGGCTCCGCTGATTGGCTAGGTCGCGTTGAAAAGGAAAGCGTCCTCAACTTTGAAGGGGAGTTCGCCATAGATATGAACAATGCCCTTGATCTTTGGGACAGGCCGCTTACAATGGTAATTACCGGCACGGTCACTGCTAACGTACGCTGTGCTTTCGTAACAAAAGAAGAAACGCGTCCGGTGAATATAATCGTGGAAGAAGTTATCCTACCCGCCCCCGCAGAGGTTCCACAAGCCATCCCATTTGAAGAAGCTCCGCCTCAACCCGCTGCCTAGCAGACTACTCTCCCCATAGTATTTGATATCAAGCAATACGAAATAATTACCGTACCGATATACGCATTCATATTTTATTTACAATCACCAATAGTCTTTTTCTCGATTTATGTTTTTCCACCTCATTGTACAATGTAAATACTGCCTGTAGACTAGATTTTCCACTCAATAGAGATGTCGCTGTCTGCAACCTTTATGCTCGAAATAAGCCCGTCAACAACAAGTCTCTTGTCATCAAAGCTTACCATGTCCCAAGAATCTAAATAACCCGAGATGCGCTCCATCTGCTGCGGTGATGCATACTCGGCACTGAGGTCTGATATTT
>CAYOAR010000123.1:0-1694 GCA_964402105.1 uncultured Dehalococcoidales bacterium | reverse complement strand
TTAATAGCGGGGACGTTGTTGTTATCCGTTACGAAGGCCCGCGCGGCGGCCCGGGCATGCGCGAAATGCTTACTCCTACCTCAATCCTCTCCGGCATGGGTTTGGATGCGGAAGTTGCACTTATCACTGACGGGCGCTTTTCAGGGGCAACACGCGGTGCGGCCGTTGGACACGTCTCACCCGAAGCGGCTCAACAGGGACCAATTGCTGCCTTAAGAGACGGCGATATCATCATGATCGATATCCCGAACTACAGATTGGACGTGGAACTTTCTGATATGGAGATAATTGATCGTTTAGCGGAGCTCCCGCCTTTTTCCCCGCGGGTAAATACAGGCTACCTTGCTCGCTATGCCGAGAAGGTTTCTTCGGCAAACAAAGGGGCGGTGTTGGAATAATCGTTTCTGGTAAATGGGCTTAGGTCGCAGACGAGGCCTCGGTCCTTTCGTCTATATCTTAAGATGGTGACTACGGGGGAGAGTAAGGCTATGAAGCTTACAGGTGGCCAGATAGTTTGTGAGAGCCTGCTAAAAGAGGGCGTTGAGGTTGTTTTTGGTATTTTGGGCGGGCAGATTCTGCCGCTGTATGATACCTTGACTCAGTATCCTCAGCTAAGGCATATCTTGGTTGGGCATGAACAAGGGGCAGCACACGCCGCCGAAGGCTATGCCCGTGCAACGGGCAAGGTAGGGGTGTGTTTCGCTACCTCCGGTCCGGGGGCAACCAATCTTGTTACTGGTATTGCGGATGCCTATATGGACTCCACCCCTCTGGTGGCAATCACAGGACAGGTGGGCAGGCCTTTCATCGGCAAGGATGCTTTTCAGGAGATAGACATTACGGGTATTACTTTGCCTATCACCAAGCATAACTACATCGTTACGGACATCAATCTCTTAGCCCAAACTATCAAGGAGGCTTTCTATTTAGCGCGTACCGGTCGCCCCGGACCGGTGCTGATTGACCTGCCTCGCGATATTCAGGCGGAGAGCACTGAGTATTACTATCCTGCCCAAGTGGATTTACCGGGGTATAAGCCTACTACAAATGGGCACCCAACTCAGCTTAAAAAGGCGGCTAAGCTTATTGCGGAAGCCAAGAAACCAATTCTGTTGCCGGGTCAGGGCGTGCTCATTGCCGGAGCATACAAGGAGCTCAGGCAGCTTGCCGAAACCGCCCAGTTGCCCGTGGTGAGCACTTTGCTTGGCATAAGCGCCTTTCCGTCCTCGCATGCTCTCTCCTATGGCTGGCTGGGTATGCATGGTATGGCTTATGCCAATTTAGCTGTTCAGGATGCTGACCTATTGGTGGCTGTTGGTATGCGCTTTGATGACCGCGCTACCGCTCGGGTGAATGCCTTCGCGCCTAAGGCGAAGGTAATCCATATCGACATCGACCCAGCCGAGATCGGCAAGAACGTGCGGGTGGATGTGCCCATTGTGGGTGATGCGCGGGTGGTGCTCGCAGCTCTTAATAAGATTGTGGCACCCAAAGAACACGCCGAGTGGCTCGCGCAGCTCGATGAGTGGCAGAGGGAACACCCGTCCCTTGCCATTCGCGAGGCAGATGAGGTTTTGCCGCAATATGTCGTCCGCCAGATATGGGAGGCTACGCGGGGTGAAGCACTGGTGGTTACGGGCGTTGGCCAGCACCAGATGTTTGCCGCGCAGCACTTTTTCTATGATAAGACGGGG
>CAYOAR010000122.1:0-2494 GCA_964402105.1 uncultured Dehalococcoidales bacterium | reverse complement strand
GATTTGGAGAAGATTGTAAGCCTCCGCCCCGATTTGGTGTTGGGGGATGATCTAAATAAGACACTCATCCCCACCATGGAGCGCTTGGGTATTACCTGTTACGTGCCCGTGCCCCATAATTTGGATGAGACTATGCAATCCATTCGAGATATTGGGCGCATCACCGGGGCTGGCGAGAAAGCGCAAGAGATCGTTGCTGACATGCAAGCCCGCCTTAAAAAAATCACCGATAAGACGAGTGCCCTTACAGCCGCCCAGCGGCCGAGCGTGATGTATGTTGTCTGGTACCCGCCGCTTTTTTCGGTTAGCAGGAGCACCCCTATCCATGAAATGATTACTCTGGTTGGCGGCGTGAATATCGTAAAGGACCAAACCGGCTGGCCGACACTGTCGCTGGAAGAGGTTATCTCTGCCAGCCCGGAGATAATCATTGTCAATGTGGAGGATTATCCGGGCGGCGATGCCCCGCTTCAGGAACTGCTTACCGAGTCGCGGCTCAGGACGGTGCGGGCCATCGTTGAAGGCAAGGTCTATGGTATAGGGGCCTCGTTTACCAACCGCACAGGGCCGCGCATTATTGAAGGGCTTGAGTGGCTGGCGGCTCTTATCCACCCTGAGCTTTTCCCTGAGCTTGTTCAGGAGTATGGGAACAGATTGAGCTAGCGTCGCGTGAGGCGCTTGGTTTGAGGGGTTATGCTTGAACACGGAGCTTGATGAGATAGCGGTTGCCGAAATAGTGCGCCGAAATTGGCGGCGCCGGCTATTGTGGCTTGCCGTCATGGCCTTGGTGTTGGTAGCCGTGATCTTGGTGGCTACGGCAATCGGCAGTGTGGATGTACCTATCGGCACGACAGGAAAAATAATCTTGCATCAGATCTTACATCTGCTGCACATTGACAGGTTGCCTTTTATCAATATTGCACCGAATTGGAGTCTCGGGCAGTTAGACATCATCTGGAATCTCAGGCTGCCGCGTGTCATCTTGGCTGGACTGGTGGGGGCGGCGCTTTCGGTGGCAGGGGCAACCTACCAGGGGCTATTCCGTAATCCTTTAGCTGACCCATACCTGATTGGGGTATCCCAAGGGGCGGCGCTGGGAGCGGTACTCGGCTTTCTTTTACCGGTGGTGAGTATTGGTTTCGCGCTTGGCTTAGTGCCCCTAATGTCGTTCTTGGGGGCATTGGGCAGCGTGATTATCGTTTATGGGCTGGCACGTATCGGGCGAACATTGCCTGTCTCGACTCTCATTCTAGCCGGAGTAGCTTTGGGGGCGCTCTTGGGTGCCATCGTGTCATATCTAACCCTGACATCTGGGCATATGGTGCGCGGAATTCTCTTTTGGCTTTCGGGAAGTTTTGCAGCGAGCGAGTGGCGTGAGGTGTGGATTGTTGCCCCTATTGTCTTGGCAGCGGGAGCGATATTGCTTGTATTTAGCCGGACACTAAACATAATGCAGCTTGACGAGGAACAGGCGCAGCAACTAGGAGTCAACGTGGAGGTACTGAAGATAGCGTTGCTGTCGGTAGCAACTCTTGCCACGGCGGCGGCGGTTTCTTTTGCGGGTATCATAGGTTTTGTGGGCATAATTGTGCCGCATGCCGTACGCCTGATCTGGGGACCGGATCACCGCTTTTTACTGCCCCTTACTATGGTCTGCGGGGCTATTCTGCTTATCCTGGCAGACCTCTTGGCACGTACTTTGATTGCCCCATCGGAGATTCCTGTCGGAATAATAACTGCCATTGCCGGAGCGCCCTTTTTCCTGTATATCCTCCGCCGGCGAGCAAGGATGCTGTTCTAATGGTTACCCTGCAGGCAGAAAATGTAACGCTGGGGTACAGCCGTAAAGTGGTATCCGACCTAAACTTCAGTCTGCTCCCGGGACATATTACCGGTTTTGTGGGGCCTAACGGATGCGGTAAGTCTACCATCATCAAGGCTTTAAGTAGGGTACTGCGCCCCATGTCGGGGAGGGTGTTGGTGAATGGGCGAGATATTGCCACAATCCCATGCTCGGAACTTGCGCGTTTGATAGGAGTGGTGCCGCAGGTGCCACTCCTGCCAAGCACTTTCACTGGCTTTGAGGCGGTACTCATGGGGCGTAACCCGCACCTCGGAACTTTCAGACATGAGGGAGAGAAGGATTTAAGGCTGGCTCTCTCGGCCATGCAGGCAACACACACCAGCCATTTGGCTGAGAGGCGTATCGGCGAGCTTTCGGGCGGTGAGATCCAAAGCGTGGTTATTGCCAGGGTGTTGGCTCAGGAAACCGGAGCTATCCTATTGGATGAACCGACAGCCAATCTGGATATCGGGCGTCAGATTGAGATACTTAATCTTTTGTGGGAACTCTGTAGGCGGGGAGCAACGGTGGGGGTGGCGCTGCACGACCTTAACTTGGCGGCACAGTACTGCGACCGCCTTCTGCTGCTTTGTAGTGGCAAAATAGCGGCCGATGGCGCGCCTTCAGAGGTAATCACCCAAGAGAATATCC
>CAYOAR010000121.1:0-3427 GCA_964402105.1 uncultured Dehalococcoidales bacterium | reverse complement strand
GATTTCATCCGAATCATTTGATAACAAGAGTTTTGTGGCGAGGCTAGTCTGGTATCCATGCAATTTATTCAGCAATTCCATATCTAGAATTTTTGGTTCAATCTTGACCGGAACGCTGCATTTATACTCAGCCCTGTCGCCATCGCCATGTGGCAACGAAGAACAGTAAATCCATGTATTTATGGTTACCTTTGGTAGGTTTTCGATAAATTCAATTTTCCAATTGTCCTGATAAGAAATATCAGCTGTGTCAGTAATGCGTCCTCCGGTAATTGTTTCACCCGGCTTTAGCTCACCATAATTCATCCATCCGTTAATTGGAGTGTTTTTAATTTGATCGCAAAATCTAAAACCTTGCTCCTCTGAGCCAACCCGTATGTATATACCATTTGGGTCATATGAAGCATCGCTATAAAGTGTATATATCGTCTTGTTGCTTGCGTTAGTAGCCTTTACGGTGACAGAGATTTTGTCACCGATTACATAGCTATCTCGATCGGTTGTCACTGTAAACTCTACATCGTCAGATCGTACGATTTGAGAGGAACCTTTCCCTTCGTTCCCAACGGCACACGAGGTCAGACCTACAATAAGCACAAAACAAAGGGCGCTTAAAATTGTTTTCATTTTAGATGCTATCTGTATTTGCGAAATACAAATATTGGTCGGGGTGAGAGGATTTGAACCTCCGGCCTCAGCGTCCCAAACGCTGCGCGCTAGCCAGCTGCGCCACACCCCGAACGATTGCCTTTAACCTTGCGGTTTTCGGAGCCCCGCCTACCCAATGGGTAGGCGGGGGATTGTACTTAAGTATATCAGCCGGATGCTATTACAGCAAAGCTACTCGCGGCAGTCAAGACACTTGTCAAATTTCTCCTGAGGCAAATCTGCCTTCCGCGCCATATAGGCAAGCTGTTTCTCGGGGGCAAAAAAGAACCCGCAATGCGCACAAGCCTTAAGCCCAAACTCCATCTTGCCCGAAGGTGTTGCGATCGTTCGTTTCCCATTCGCATCGTTGAGTTTTATGGCATCGGTAGGACAGACATAGGCACATGAGCCGCAGGCAATGCACCGTTCTGTATCAAAAACAACCCTGGGCTCAACTTCGCGCCCCAGCCCACGAGTGATAAAACTGATAGCCCCAGCCCCCACTACCTCTTGGCAAGCGCGAGTGCACTGCCTACACAAGATACATTCATTAGCCGGTAAAGTGAAGCGCGGTTTCTCAAGTCCTAATCGAGAGGCAATGTGCTGGAGTTTTTTCGAGGTGGGACTCTGAGCAAGGAGTATTTCGGCCGCTACGCGCCTGGCTTCCAAGGCTTTGGGCGAGTCAGTGCTGACAACCATGCCTTCAGAAACAGGATTGTCGCAGGCAGTCACAAGGGCTAATTTCTCGCCCATGGCCGCCTCTACCACGCATAGTCGACAGGCTCCGGCAGGGGCAAGTTCTTCATTGAAGCATAATGTTGGAATATCAATGCCGGCCTTACTGGCAGCCATCAGAATAGTTGCACTCTCTGCTACCTCGACAAGCTTGCCGTTAATAGTGAGTTTAATCATGGTTATCCCCTTCGTTTCGCATTCTTCCCACTCTACGTCACCGCCACCATTATTCGATAGCATCTTAGGCAGCGGGAAGCCTCTTTACTGGCTGCCTCTGGTGTGAAGCACGTTTCCACCTCGTCAAAAGTGGTGGTGCGTTCCTTTAATTGAATCTCTTCTGGATGCCGGCGCGGTTGAGTTGATGGAGCTGCCCCAAAGCGCTGCCTGCTAAGGCCAATCTCGTGCAAGAGTTCACTGAAAGGCCTCTCCTCAATCTGTTTACTTTTGCTTACATACATCTCAAGACTGCGGGCAGCCCGTTTAGCCCCAGCCATGGCCTCGACGATGGTCGCCGGTCCGCTCGCACAGTCACCTGCGGCAAAGAGCCACGGCAAGCTGGTTCTTCCTTCTTCATCAGCTTTGATGCTACCCCAATCGGTAAGCACTACTTTGTCTTTCGGCAGGAAAGATAGTTCTGGCTGCTCGCCGATGGCGGTGAGCCCCATCTCGGCTGGAACAACAAACTCCGAGCACGCAACGGGCACCGGACGGCATCGTCCACTGGCATCGGGCTCACCCAGCTCCATGCGCTGGCACTCGGCACCTGTAACCTTGCCGCTATCAGTAACCAGTTTCACCGGCAATGCCAGGAAATGGAACTTTACGCCTTCTTTTTCAGCAGCCTCAACCTCACTCGCGTGAGCTGGCATTTCTTTGCGGGAGCGGCGATAAACTAGGGTAACCTCTTTGGCGCCTAAGCGCACCGCCGTACGTGCACAATCAATGGCGGTGTTGCCGCCGCCGATTACAATTACCTTTTCCGCAGGCAGCACATCTTTCCCAGAATTTGCCAGGCGAAGATACTTTACTCCTTCTAGGCAACCTTGTATATCTTGGCTCCAACCTGCAATACCAGCATCCTTGCTCTGGTGAGCACCGGTGGCAACCAGCACCGCTTTCACATTCATCATGAGATCCCCGGCATAAGATACGCGAGTGCTCTGTTTATACTGTATTCCGGCGCTCTTGATTAACTCAAACTCACGATTTACAACCCGGCGCGGCAGCCTAAACGGCGGGATACCTGCCGTGGTCATGCCACCCGGCTCTGCTTGGTCATCGATGAGATACACTTGATATCCTTGGCGAGCCAAATAATCAGATGCGGCAAGTCCCGCTGGGCCGCTTCCTACCACGGCTACCTTTTCTTTTTTATCATCCTTTTCTCGAGCAAGCTTGCTAAACCCATAGTCGGCCGGAACGCGCTTCAGGGCACGTATCGCCAGCGGCTGGTCAATATCTCCCCGTACGCAGTTCTTTTCGCAGAAAGCAACGCATGTTCGCCCCAGCATGCCCGGCAGGCAATTTGTACGGCGAATAACCTCCAGTGCCTCGTTGTAGCGGCGATTGCGCGTAAGCTCAATATATCCTGGAACATCCTGGTGAATGGGGCAAGCCTCCATACAAGGTGCGGTGACGTTCTTTATGTAATCTATTTTTGGGAGAATTGCCCGACTCTTCACGGCATCTTTGTAAGCTGTCTCATAACAAGCTAAGCTGTCGATGACAGGTTTGACTGCCTGCCTACAGAAATCACATCCGGCATTGGCATGAATACCATTTGCTAAACTCGCAAGAAGGTCGGCATCGCCATCGCAGCCCTGTCCCGCTGTAATGCGCTCGAGAACTGCGCATATCGCACGCATGCCATTGTATCCCAAGCTGCATTCGCCGCAGGCGAGTTTTACCGCCTCCTGCATATAAGCACAAACCAAACTCACCGCATTCACTGCGGAGTCGTTTAACTCTAGCCCTGCCCAGGTTATAAAAGCCCTGAGTTTGCGTCCGTTAATACTTTCGGGCAATACCATTTTTTCTGATGCTT
>CAYOAR010000120.1:0-2476 GCA_964402105.1 uncultured Dehalococcoidales bacterium | reverse complement strand
AGTGATGGCAGTGAGTTGAGCGGGGGTTGCCACATAAGGAAAAGCCGCCTCCATCTCCATCTGCCAGGCATTGTCGGGCGAGTAAACAAAGCCGGGAGTTAGCTCCCGGGCGGCATAGAGTTTGAGAAGGTCACGCGCGATATCCTCCGCTGCCGTGCGGGCGCGCTCCTTGCTCTTCACCCACTCTAGACTCCCCAAGCGGGAGAGGGCCGGCGGGGCATCAGATGCTCCCACGTAGCGCGCAACGCGGTCAGCCTGATCGGTGGGCACATACAAACGCGCCCCTTCGGCATAGACTAATAGCATATACTCGCGCATAAGTCCGTCCACCTCGCGCGAAATGATGCCGCTTAAGCGGCCGATGCCATGCTCAACGTGAACCACGTAGTCGCCCGGTTTGATATCAACATATGGCCTGCGGCGAACCGCGCTTCTTCGTTTGAGCTCGCGCCGCTGTTTAATAAAACCGAAAATCTCGCGGTCGGTGAAAAGGTGGGTATTCCCCAGAACCCAACCCCCTGCCAAGATACCATGAACGATGGTGAGACTGCCCCAGGCGGGAGGTGCCGCCACATCGTCCGACACCAAAGGGGTATGCCCCTCTTGTTCCAATAGTTCCGCGAGCCGCTGGGCTTGATGGCTTACCGCAAGTACGCGTTTTTTACTGCGCAGGAGCTCACTTACTCGCTCCAGCCAGCGGTTAAGCTGCCCAGCGTATCCCGGCATAACCTTAAAATCCAAGCGGGTACCATCATCCCCGGCACCATCCCAGACAGGCATAACCAAGCAGTGCCTGCCGGCAAGCAGGGTTTCAAGCTCCCTTCGGGTATGATAAGGATTGGGAAATCTCAGAGGGATATCTCCGGCTAAGAGTCTCTCTGATAACACCCTCTCGGCTTCAACAGATACAAAATCAAGCTCCCCCCATACCCCATCCGGGTCGTCAACAACCACCAAGGTCTGGTCCGGTAAATACGACAAAATGTTGTCCCGATTAAAGAGCGGAGCATAAAGCCATGGCTCATCCGGTGTCTGCCCGGCCATAAAGCGAGCGCGTGCCTCATCAAAGCGGTTTTTTTCATCAAGATTAAGGTGCGAGAGGTCAAGGGCGGCAAAGACTCGCTCTATCCTGTCTTCCCCACCGGAAAACACAGGGGCGGTTACCGAGGCTGGACCGAATGATATCCCCTCCGCCGGCCTTTTGGAACGCTGCGAAGCCGGGTCGAAAAGGCGCACGCTATCTACGGTATTGCCGAAAAACTCTAGCCTTATGGGGAGTTCCGCGGTCGGCGGAAAGATGTCGACAATGCCTCCGCGCCGACTGACCTGCCCCGGCAGTTCAGTCAAAGCCTCCACTTTATAACCCCAGGCGACGAGTTCCGCCATAAGCCTGAGAGGATCAATGTTGTCACCTCTCCGCACGATTCGGTGTGCCCCTTTAAAGACGGCAGCCTCGGGCAGAAGCCTTGTGATAGCCGTGGCGGAGGCAACCAAAATGGGGCTCACCCCATCCACAATGTGCGCTAGGGCATCGATAAGTTCAAGCTCCCCTGCCGCATCCGCGCTTACGCGCTGATATGGCAGAGCATCCGGTTCAGGCATTATGCGCACCGGCCTCCCCGACCAAGTGCCAAGCTGTTCTGCCATGTTCTTGGCAGCATCTGCGCGCGCCGTGACCACAAGCATAGGCCGAGCCAAACGGCGATGAAGAGCAGCTAAAAGGTACGGTCGCGCCGCCTCTGTCACTAGCACCCTCGCATTGCCATGCGAGAGCTCCTCCGCTAGGGTGCGGTAGGTCGGCATGCTATCGGCAAGCGCTAAAAGTCCGGTGATATCCATTGCCCAAACGCCAAAACGGGCCCAGCCGGAGAGCCGGTCCCTTTTGCTTGATTGTAGCAGAAATTATGGAGTTTGCTATAATTAGGAACTGTTATGGCTGAAAGACCTCGCAAACGGATTGTGCTCAAGTTCGGCACCAACCTGCTCACCTCAGGGCGAAGCCAGCTTGATGTTAGCTTTATGTCAAGCCTTGTAGCCCAAGTGGCTGAGCTGCACCGCGAGGGATACGAGGTACTGATCGTTACCTCGGGAGCAGTTGCGGCCGGGCGGCAGCGGTTGGGTATTGCCAAAGGAGCAACCCAGGAACTTAAGGGCATCCCCCTAAAACAAGTACTGGCTGCCGTAGGCCAAGGGCGGCTCATGAAAACCTACGATGAGCTTTTTGAGCATCACCAACTGGCGGTAGCCCAGGCGCTTCTCACGCGGGCGGTTCTTATTGACAGGGCAGGCTACCTCAATGCTCGCAACACCTTGCTTGCCCTATTTGAGCTTGGTATTATCGGCATTATCAACGAAAACGACGTTGTGGCCGTGGAAGAGCTTGAGGAAGCACGCTTCGGCGACAACGACAACCTCTCAGCCATGGTCGCCAACCTGGTGGATGCCGACCTTCTCTTACTGCTCACCGACATCGGCG
>CAYOAR010000119.1:0-3687 GCA_964402105.1 uncultured Dehalococcoidales bacterium | reverse complement strand
AAAGAGAAACTGAAACGATTTCTCGGAAAACTCTGTGATTTCGTCTATACCAACGAACTGAAACTCTGCCGACTGATAGCGGTAGATGTCGTTCTCGCTCTCGAGGTACCCGAAGCTCAAGGTTGCCCCCGATGGGAAAAGCCACGTCTTTTCCTGCCCGCGCCACACCGCACCGCTTCCTGCCAGCCACTCCTGCGCCCTATCCAGCAGGGCACCGGGGAGCGAGAGTTCGGCGTATGTTTTGCGGAGGATAATAGCGGCATAGCCTGGGGTGTTTACGTACTGCAAAGCAGCCATGAGGAGAGCATCGCTCTTGACGCCTCCGGCTGCCCCGCCGTAGAACGCCTCAAGGTTGGGGAGGAGCAAGAAAGCCAGTTGGGTTGGAGTCGGCTTGTGGGGAATGTACTTCGTCCACGGAAGCGATAGGCTCGTTACCTTCGTCCACCCTGCAGGCCCCAGCACCGACAAGGACGGAGACCGCCCCTGATAGGTCGGCTGCGCTGATTGTGATTTGCTCATACCGCACCCCTACCGACCCGCCTCCCGAGCCGGAGAGTTCTATTTGGGTCTTTTCTTTGAAATACATCGGGTCGCGCTTGTACTGGACATGGTCTAATGCTTTCAGCCCTCCGAAGATAGCCGCCAGCTGCTCGGGGGAGGTGACTTTGGAGTGCCCCCTGGCGATACCGTAGAGCATGGTGGCTAATATCTCTTTGCGGTCAATCTGGGCAGACCGATACTTGGACTCGAATTCGGGGTCTTTTCCACACCAGTCGTCGACAACGAAGCGAGAGATGCCCACGGCTTTAGCGGCGGCGTATGTTGTGCCGAGGTCAACATACCGCTCGAGGAACTCGCCCTTTTTCTTGGCTGTTCCCTCGCTCTGGCAGGACTTGCACTGCTTGGCTGTTTTCCTGATCTGTTTGCCGCAGGCGCAGTTTTTGTAGCTTGGCATTATGGCTCCAGTTTGGCTTTCTGCCCTGTGAAAGCCTCCCAGCGGAGGCGTATCACGTCCGCGTATTTGGGGTCGAGTTCCATAACCCGCGCCGAGCGGCCTGTCTTTTCACAAGCAATAACCGTTGTGCCCGAACCGCAGAATGGGTCGAGAACGGTATCGTTTGGATGGGATGAGTTGTCTATAATGCGCACGACAAGCGGCACAGGCTTGGTCGTGGGATGGTTCGGCGATGCTCTTGGCCTCGGGATTTCCCAGATGTCGCTTTGCTTTCTGTCCTTGAGCGGGCACAGCCGCTTCTCCCCATCTTTCCATCCGTACCAGATGGGTTCATACTGTGTGTGGTAGTCCTTACGAGAGAGGACAAGGCTGTCTTTCTCCCAGATAATTGTGCTTGACCAGTGGAAGCCCGCCTCGGCAAGGGTAGTCATGGCATTGCCCCACTCCTGCGCCGACATCACCACGTAGGTCATGCCACCGGGGTCGGTAACTTCCGCCATTCTTTGAAAGGCCGAGAGCAGGAAAGAGCCGAACTGCTCGGTGGGCATATTGTCGTTCAGGATGGCGCGCTTCTTGTACGTCGGGTGATCCGCCGTGCCGTAGGCTACGTTCCATGGCGGGTCGGTGAAGATAAGCTGTGCCGTTCGGTCGCCCATCAGGCGCGCCATGTCGGATGATGAGGTGCTGTCGCCGCACATCAGACGGTGGTCGCCAAGCTTCCAAACTTCGCTGGGCTTTACCGTGGGCGGCACTTTGGACTTGAGGGCTTCATCGATGTCAAATGTTTCTTCTTTGTCGCGCTTATTCTTGGCATCGGCGGCACGGCAAAGTTTGTCGATTTCGTCTGCCGTGAAGCCGCTATACGTCATGTCCGCCGGACCCCCCCCCATGGGCAATTTTGCGGAACAACTGCGCCAGCATATCGTTGTCGAACTGCCCAGATATCTTGTTGAGGGCGATGTTGAGGAGCCGCGCCTTGTCTGGCGGCAAGTCAACAAAGACGACGGGCACAGTTTCCCCCCCGAGCCGCCTGGCGGCTGTAAGGCGCTGGTGCCCGCCAATGACCATCTTGTCCTCGGATCGTGCGATGATAGGGTCCGGGCACCCGAATTCATGCATGCTCCGAGTAAGGTTCTCGAGCTCAACTTCGGAAATGCGCCGCGGGTTTGATGGGTCTGGTTTGAGTTCGTCTATGGGGACGTCGATAACCCGGAAGGACGGCTGTGGCATAATCACCTGCTATATTTATAATAATTATTTTATGAATATGCCTATTTAGGCGTGGTTCAGAGTTGTCTTATTGTGTAGCTTGTTTTATAATACGGCTACCAAAATAAACAAGGAGGGAAACCAAGATGACGAACTACAAAGGGGTTGTTTCAGTAAGCACCAAGCAGGTCGGGTTAGTCACCCAGCCAGTATTTGGAAAGCTGGTTATTGACCTAATGTTGTTAGATAAGCAAATCACAATAGCAAAGTGCGCCCCTTGCATTATGTGCGGGGCAAGCACCGACGAGCCAAGCAAGGGGGTTTGTTGGAACTGCCCCGATATGTGGGCACCCGGGGTGGGAGAGCAACTGGCTGCCGAGTGGACTAATAACATCGAGGCCAAAAAGAAAATCGTTAAGAACGGCGAAAGCAGGGTTTCCCAAAACTGGCACAAATTCACAGGGGTCTGCCTGGATGCTTTTTTGGAAGCGCTGGAGTGGGTTTGCGCCGATCCCTGCAATGGTGGGAGAGGCAACCAGCTTACTAGGGAAATTATGTGCAGGCAGGATGGGACCATCGTCAAGTTACAGCGAGTTTACGGCCTCGATGGGATGGTCGCGTTCTATGGGCTAGATGACAATCGGCACTACAGCTACGCAAACTACAAAGCGGGGTTGTCGGCGCACGACAGAGTCTAGCTAGGGGAGAGAGATAAAATGTCCACTAATTACGAAACCAAAGAGTACCTGCGGGGGATACATGATCTGCCTGGATTTCCCGATGTGCTGGTAATGATTATCCACTACGGCCCGACATTCAGTGCCCCAGACTGGCCAAGGACTTATGTGCCCATCACTTGGGAGGAATACCGGGACAACTCAGACAACCTCGAGCGGCGAGTGGTTGACCAGCGTGGCTCTTGGCATACAGAGCGATTATATGAGCCGCCTCAGCGTACGCTGCGTCTGACCCAAATGCAAATAGCGGATATATTGATAGCGTTACACAACGAGCAGGAAAATGCCAAGAGCCAAGGATTTAACGACCGTGTAAAATACCTACAGCCGCTAAAGGACGAGATTATCGGGCAGGCATACTAATATTAGGCCGAGCCGGGGCGGCATATCCCCGGCAGAAAGGGCCGCACATGACTACGATAGACGACCGACTATCAGACCTTGAGCGCAGGGTTGCCAACCTTGAGCGTACCGCCGCAACCTACACCACAGCAGACGTTGCCACTGAACTCGGGGTGACCACAAACGCTGTCGTTGGGCTTGCCATCCGAAAGGGTGCCGGGCAAAGGCCAGCTACCGCGAGAGGCGAGTGGAGATTTTCCCGAGCCGACATTGAGGTGTTGCGATCTAAAGACCCAAGGGGGCGTAAGCCGAAAACGGCCCATTGAAACAAGAATGCCCCACTTATGGTGGGGATTCAGTGGGTGGGCATACCATCCCACCCTACATCTTGATTTTATCATATCTTGTCAAATTGTGCCTAACTGTCAGAAAATAGCGTACAAT